>DAIOGP010000054.1:2588-8280 GCA_036745135.1 Solirubrobacteraceae bacterium | reverse complement strand
GAACGGCAGCGTCACGCCGGTGAGCGGGATCACCCGCGTCACGCCGCCGACGATCACGAAGACCTGCAGCGCGAAGACGGCGGTCAACCCCGTCGCCAGCAGCTTCGAGAACGAGTCGTGCGCGAGCATCGCGATCTTGAACCCGCGCTGCGCGACGAGCAGGTAGACGAGCAGCAGCCCGCACGCGCCGGCGAGCCCGAGCTCGTTCGTGATCACCGCGTAGATCAGGTCGGTGTCCGGCGCCGGCAGGATCGTGCTCCCGTCCGCCTGCTCGAGCAGCGCCTGGCCGAACCCCTGGCCGAGGAGGCCGCCGTCGGCCTGCGCGAACAGCCCCTGGGCGATCTGGTAGCTGCCGCCCACCTTGCCGTACAGCCCGGGGGCGAACGGGTGCAGCCACGTCTCGATGCGGTCGTGCACGTGCCCGACGGTCGCCGCGAAGAACCACGCGCCGAGCGCGAACATCCCCATGCCGATCGTCACGAACGAGAGCCGGTTCGTCGCCACGTAGAGGAGCGCGAGGAAGCCGCCGAAGAACATCAGCGACGAGCCGAGGTCGCGGATGAAGATCAGCATCAGCATCGCCGCGCCCCACACGACGAGCAGCGGGCCGAACTGCTTCAGCGGCGGGAAGGTCACGCCGAGCACGCGCCGGGCGCCCTGGACGAGCAGCTGGCGCGTGTCGCGCAGGTAGCTCGCGAGGAAGATGACGATCGCGAGCTTCGCGAACTCGGCCGGCTGGAACGAGATCGGCCCGACCTTCACGCCGAGGTAGGCGCCGTTGGCCTGCTGGCCGATCCCCGGCAGCCGCGGCAGCGCGAGCAGCGCGAGCCCTCCGAGCGCGACGACGTAGCGGTAGCGCTCGAGGCGCCGGTAGTCGCGCAGCGCGAGCAGCGTCGCTCCGAACGCCGCGAGCCCGACGACGAACCACTGCGCCTGCTCGCGCGCCAGCGTGGCGTCGAGCCGGTAGATCATCACGAGCCCGAAGCACGCGAGCAGCGCGACGAGCGGGAACAGGTACGGGTCCGCGTACGGGAGCGTGAAGCGCAGCACGAGGTGCCCGGCGAGGCACAGCGCGAGGAACAGCGCGCCGTAGGTGAGCGACACGTTCGAGAGCTGGTCGCTGCGCTGGATGAAGATCGCGGCGAAGCCCGCCGTCACGAGCAGCGACGCGGGCACGAGGCCGAGGAGCTCGCGGTTGCGCGCGCTCACGAGCTGAGCTTCCCGGTCTCGAGCCGGCGCACGAGATCGCGCGCGTCGCGCTCGGAGCGCAGCTGGTGGTCGAGCAGCTTGGCCCGCCGCGGCGCAGGGACGATCGCCGCCGGGACGCCCGACACGTACCAGCGCTCGTAGAGGCGGATGCCGGCCGGCAGCTCGTAGGGCAGCCCGCGGAAGATCGCGACCTGGCCGTCCGCGTCGGTGCCGACGAAGTAGACGGCGCGGCTCGCGACCCAGCCGCCGGCGAGCAGCGCGGCGGCGAGCGCCAGCGCGGTGAGCGCCAGCACCACGCCGCGGCGGCGACGCGGGCGCGGCGGCCGCGGCGCGCTCGGGGGAAGCGCGCGCGACTGCGGCCGGGGCTCGTCCGCCTCGGCGGGCACCGGGCGGCCGGGCGGCGGCTCCGCCGCGACCCGCGTCGTGTCCGCGCGGAGCGCCTGGGCGGCGGGGACCTCGACCCCGACGAGCGTCGGCTGCTCGGGAGCGACCGCCGGAGCCACGCCGCCGACCTCCTCGAGCCGGATCAGCACCACGGTGATGTTGTCGCGCCCGCCCGCGGCGTTCGCGGCATCGATCAGCTGCCGCGCCGCGTCGTCGAGCCTGCCGGCGCCGGCGATCAGGTCGCGTACGTCGTCCTCGGTGATCATGCCCGTCAGGCCGTCGCTGCAGAGCAGGAACACGTCGCCCGCCTGCGCCGCGTAGGACCGCGTGTCGATCTCGACCGACGGCTCCGGCCCGAGCGCGCGCGTGATGATCGACCGCTGCGGGTGCTCGCCGGCCTCGGCCTCCGTGAGCTGGCCGCGGCGCACCAGCTCCTCCACGAGCGAGTGGTCGCGCGTGAGCCGCGTCAGCGCGCCGTCGCGCAGCACGTAGACGCGGCTGTCGCCGACGTGCGCGATCGCGACGTCCTGCTCCCCGACGTGCACCGCGGACAGGGTCGTTCCCATTCCCGCCCGCTTGATGTCCGCCCCCGCCAGCTCGTGGATCTCGCGGTTGGCTTCGAGCGCTCGCTCGGCGAGCGCGCGCTCGGGCGGCGTCGCATCGGGCAGGCCCGCGGCGAACGTCCGGATCGCGATGCCCGACGCGACCTCCCCGGCCTGCGCCCCGCCCATGCCGTCGGCGACCGCGAACAGCGGCGCGCGCGCGAGCAGCGCGTCCTCGTTCGCCGAGCGCTGGCGCCCGGTGTCTGACTTCGCGGAGAACTCGGCGACGCGCAGCATCAGTGCTCGAAGGTGAACTCGGTCTCGCCGATCCGGACGTGGTCGCCGGGGTGCAGCGGCACCGGCCCGTGCAGCGGCGCGCCGTTGAGGTAGGTCCCGTTCGTGGAGCCGAGGTCCTCGAGCACGAGCGCCGATCCCTCGGGGACGATCTGGGCGTGGCGCGTCGAGGCGAAGGCATCCTCGAGCCGGATGTCGGTCCCTTCGCCGCGCCCCAGCACCGCGCCCGTCGACACGTCGAACGCGGAGCCTGCCTCCAGCCCGGCCGCGCGCTCGACGCGCAGGCGGGCGGGACCGTGCTGCGGCGCCCGTTCGACCTCGGGTTGCTGCGGCAGCCCGACCGCGGGGTGGAAGCCCGTCGCGTCCGTGGGGATCGCGCGCGGCGCCGCGGCGCCGCGCAGGTCCTTGAGCGCGCTGCGCGCGACCCACAGCAGGAACAGGTAGAGGACGGCGAGGAAGCCGAACTTCAGTGCGACGGAGACCGGGTCGAGCACGCCGCTACTCGAGCTCGAACGTCAGGTCGGTGGCGCCCAGCCCGAGCCGATCCCCGGAGTGCAGGCGCTGGGCGCCGGCGATGCGCGTGTCGTTCACGCGGACGCCGTTGGTGGAGCCCAGGTCGACGAGCGTCCAGCCGCCGTCCGCGTCCGGGCGCAGCTGGGCGTGGCGGCGGGAGACGTCGGGGTCGGCGAGCACGACGTCGCACTCGCGCGAGCGTCCGACCACGACCCCGTCCGCGGGCACGATCAGCCGCCGATCGTCGAGCACGAGCAGCGCCGTCGGCCGGCGGGGCGCAGCGGCCGCGGGCTCGGCGGGTGCCGGCGGCGTGGCCGCGACCTGAGCCGCCGCGCGCGACTCGCGCAGCCGCTCGGCCGTCGTGTAGATCGAGGTGTGCCCGTGGTCGCCCTGCTCCGGCGGGCGCTCGGGGTGCGCCGCGCGGACCACGCGCGCGCGGATGCCGAACTCGCCCAGCGCGAGCCGCTCGTCCGTGTGGATCTCGACGCTCGGCCGGGTGAGCAGCTCGAGCCCCTCGGACCGCGCGTGCTCGAGCAGATGCGCGGCGAGCTCGGGGCGCAGCTCCTCCTCCACGACCGCGAGCCGCTCGCGATCCTGCGGCGAGAGGTAGATCGCGTACTCGTTGGGCGCGTAGCGGCGCTCGAGCGAGACGGTGACGTTGGCGTCCATCTCGCGCGTCAGCCGCCGCGCGAGCTCGAGCGGGCGCACCTCGGCGCGGAAGGCACGGCTGAACGTCCCCTCGACGAGGCTCGCGATCTTGCTCTCCAGGTTCCTCAGCACGCTCATGCGGGGCCCGTGGGCGATCGCCCGCATCTCGATGGGCGCACGCGATGCGGCGCTGGAGCGCCCCGGGGACGGTCCATGCTACGCAACGCCCGACCGGTCGGGCGAAGCGCGGCGCGCTTCGGTCGGCCCGGTGCGTTGCATCGTGCACGTCTCTTCAACGCGCCGGGTAGGCTCCCTGCCGGCCTGCGCCTGCCGTGGCGCGGCATCCGACCGGCTCGGCAGCGATACTCGCCCGGGCGATCCCGCAAGGAGCGAGCTTTTGTCCTTCTTCGAAGAGGGCGATGAACCCCGCAGGGCCCCGTCTCCGCGGCGTCCGCTGCGCGCCCGCGGGCCCGGCGCGGACCACCAGACGCTGCTCGCGCGGCGCGTGGTCGCCGGCGTCGTCGGGCTCCTCTTCATCGCGCTGCTGATCTTCGCGGTCAACGGGTGCCTCAACAGCGCCAAGAAGACCGCGCTCAAGGACTACAACCGCAATGTCACGCAGCTCGCGACGCAATCCCAGGCGCAGGGCAAGCAGCTCCTCGACCTGCTGACGGGCGGCGCCGAGCCGCTGCAGCTGCAGGACCAGGTGAACTCGCTGCGCGGCGACGCTGACGACCTCGTGCGCCAGGCCAAGAAGGTCGACACCCCGGGCGAGATGAAGGCGCCCCAGCGCTACCTGCTGCAGTCGTTCCAGTTCCGCCGCAACGGGATCGCCAAGATCGCAGCCCAGCTGCCGGCGGCATTCGGCCAGGAGGGCGCCGACGCGGCGCTCAAGAAGATCGCCGGGCAGATGCAGTTCTTCGTCGCCTCGGACGTCATCTACCAGGCCGACGTCGCGCCGCTCATCCAGCAGGTCCTCGACGACAAGGAGATCGGCGGGCAGACCGTGGTGAAGAGCGCGTTCCTGAGCGACCTCGGCTGGCTCGACCCGGCCTACGTCGGGCGCCAGATCGGCGCTCAGGGCGGCAGCTCGCCGTCGACCTCGGGCACGCCGGCCCCGGGGCTCCACGGCACCGGGCTCGCGTCCGTCAGCGTCGGCGCGGTCGCGCTGGGCAGCCAGGCGAACACGATCCCGCTCGCCGGCGGTCCGCCGAGCTTCGACGTCAAGTTCACCAACCAGGGCGAGAACGACGAGACCAACGTCAAGGTCAAGGTCACGGTCACGCTGGCGAGCGGCGGCGGCACTCCCGTCACGGGGCAGGCCGTCGTGCCCGCGATCGCGCGCGGTGAGACGAAGACCGCATCGGTCAAGCTCAAGAGCGTCCCGCCGCGCGGGCGGGCGGTGAACATCCGCGTCGAGGTGGCCGCGGTGCCGGGCGAGAAGAAGACCGACAACAACTCGCAGACGTTCCGCGGGCTCTTCCGCTAGCGCGGCCCGCCGCGGCGCCTATCCTTCCGAGCCGTGAACGACCTGACGACGACCCAGGGCATCGTCGCGCTCGCGGCGGCGGCGGCCGGGTTCGTCGCGCTCGTGCTGTGCGGCATCCTGCTGTTCCGCCTGCGCCGCCTGCGCCGCGAGCAGACGACCGTGCTCGGCGCCCACGGCACCCAGGACCTCGTCGCGCACGCGACCGGCCTGCAGCGCGAGTTCACCGTCCTGCGCGACTACGTCGACGAGCTCGCCGGGCGGCTCGATGAGCGCATGGGCCACGCCGAGCAGCGGCTGGACGGCGCGATCGCGCACCGCTCGCTGGTCCGCTACGACGCCTACGGCGAGCTCTCGGGGCATCAGTCGACCTCGCTCGCGCTGCTCGATGCGGGCGGCTCCGGCGTCGTCCTGTCCTCGATCGTGCACCGCGAGCACGCGCGGCTCTACGCGAAGCCGGTCCGCGACGGCAAGGGCTCCGAGCTCGAGCTCTCGCCCGAGGAGACGGCCGCGGTCCGCCGCGCCCTGGCCGGCGACACCGCCACGCTCGCCGACTGATGCGCATCGGCTACCTCGGTCCCGAGGGCACCTTCGCGGAGGAGGCGCTGATGACGGC
>DAIOGP010000054.1:0-2488 GCA_036745135.1 Solirubrobacteraceae bacterium | reverse complement strand
GTCGTGTCCCACCCGCAGGCCAACGCGCAATGCGCGCGCTTCATCCGCGAGCGCCTCGGCGGCGCGCACGTGGTGGCCGCGAACTCGACCGCCGATGCGGTGCGGCTCGTCGCCGCCACCGACGAGCCGTGGGCGGCGCTCGGCAACCGGCTCGCCGCGGAGCTCTACGACTGCGAGATCCTGCTGGCGGGCGTCGAGGACGTCCAGGAGAACGAGACGCGGTTCGTGTGGCTCGCCCCGACCGGCACCGACATCGAGAGCCACGGCCCGTGGAAGACCTCGCTCGTCTTCTGGGGCGTCGGCGCGCAGGCCCCTGGATGGCTCGTGCGCTGCCTCTCCGAGCTCGCCTTCCGGGGCGTCAACCTGACGAAGATCGAGTCGCGGCCGCGCAAGCAGGGGCTCGGTCGCTACATGTTCTTCCTCGACCTCGAGGGTCGGGCGAGCGACGACGTCGTGGCCGCGGCGATCGAGGCGCTGCACGGCCACGCGGAGGGTCTGCGGCTGCTCGGGTCCTACCCGGTTGCGACCTGACGGCGCCTGCGCCAGGCCGCGGCCCAACCGACCGAAATTGCGCGGAGCGCCCGGTACACTGCCGCCAGGCTCATGCCCAGCGCCACGCCACCGGACCCACTCGTCCTCGCGCCGCAACTGCACCAGCGGCGCGGGAGAGACGGTGGGCGGGTGCTGGTTCTGAACGCGACCTTCGAGCCGATCAACGTCTGCACGGTGCGCCGCGCGACGGTGCTGCTGCTCAAGGAGAAGGCGGAGCTCGTCGAGCGCGGGTCCGCCGTGCTGCGCTCCGGCTCGGCGACGCTGCCCAAGCCGCTCGTGATCCGGCTCGTGCGCTACGTCCGCGTCCCGCGCGACACGCACCGGCGCAAGATCACGCGGCGCGCCGTCTTCGCGCGTGACGACTGGACCTGCCAGTACTGCGGCGCGCGCAGCAACCTGACCGTCGACCACGTGATCCCGCGGTCCAAAGGCGGGCCGTCGAGCTGGGACAACATCGTCGCCTCGTGCGCCCCGTGCAACCGCCGCAAGGGCGACCACCTGCCCACCCAGGTCGACATGCACCCGCGCCACGCTCCCAAGCCGCCGAGCCCGCACATCTTCGTCCACGTCGCCAGCCCCACGATCCCCGGCCCCTGGCGCCAGTACCTCGCCTGGGCCGCCTGAGCGCGGACCCGACCCAGGGCGCGAGCCTCTACGCCTGCGCTCGCCAGCCCCGGTCCCGCCACGACGACAGGCGACCCAAGAAGAACGCCCGAGAGGCGCGAAGGGCGCCTTCGACTGAGGCGCCCTTCGCGTGCAGCAGTGCTGGCGTAACCAGAAGGCGGTGGTCAAGGCCGGTGGGACGAAGCCGGCGCCACCTTCGGCGGTGTCCCGGGATGGATTCCGCTAAGCGGGTCCAGCGTCCGTCCTAACGGCCGGACACCTCCAGGGTCCCGAAAAAACTGTCACTCAACGTAGGACCACCTCCTTTCTCTGGTGGAGGCAGAGTAGCGAATGGTCGTGACGCCGCCTACTCGTCGTCGGCGTCCGCGAACTCGCTCTCGTCGTCGTCCACGTCCACGTCGGGCTCCACGACAGCCACGCCGTCGTCCCCGACGGCCGGCTCGCCCGCCAGGTCGGCGAGCTCGGCGGCCGGCGCCTCCGGCGCGTCCTCGGACTCGACCACGAGCGCGACCGCGCTGACGCAGTCGTCGTCCTTGATGTTCATGACCTTGACGCCCTGCGAGGCGCGGCCGTAGCGGCTGATGCCCTTGACCGAGGTCCGCTGCACCATCCCGTTCTGCGAGATGAAGACGAGCTCCTGGTGCTCGCGCACGACGAGCGCCCCGGCGAGCGCGCCCTTGCGATCGGTCAGCGCGATCGTCTTGACGCCCATCGTGCCGCGGCCCTTGACGGGGTAGTCGGAGATCAGCGTGCGCTTGCCGTAGCCGTTCTCGGTGACGACGAACAGCTCCTGGTCGTCGCGCGCGACGTCCATCGCGAGCACGGCGTTGTCCTTGCGGGCGACGTTCATGCCCTTGACGCCGCTCGTGTCGCGGCCCATCGAGCGGACGACCTGCTCGTTGAAGCGCGACGCCTGGCCGGAGCGCGAGACCATGATCACGTCGTCCTCGCCGCTCGTGCGCCGCACCGCGACGAGCTCGTCGTCGTCGCGGATCTTGATCGCGATGATCCCGTCGGCCTTGATCGGCGTGTTGTAGGCGAGGAACTCGGTCTTCTTGATCATCCCCTTGCGGGTCGCGAAGACGAGGTACTTGCCCTCCGTGAAGTCGCGCGTCGAGAGCACCGACTGCACGCGCTCGCCGTCGCGCAGCGGCAGCAGGTTGACGAGCGCGCGGCCCTTCGCCGTGCGCGAGGCCTCGGGCAGCTCGTAGACCTTCTGGCGGTAGACCTTGCCGCGGTTGGTGAAGAACAGCAGGTAGTCGTGCGTCGAGCAGATGAACAGGTGCTCGATGTAGTCGCCGTCCTTCATGTC
>DAIOGP010000053.1:0-8467 GCA_036745135.1 Solirubrobacteraceae bacterium | reverse complement strand
GAAGTCGCTGCTGGCCTACGCCCGCGGCGCGCAGATCGACGCGCGCTGGCTCGTGCTCGCCGGTGACGACGACTTCTTCCGCATCACGAAGCGGATCCACAACAACCTCCACGGCGAGCCGGGCGATGGCGGGCCGCTCGGCCCCGAGGAGCGCGCGATGTACGAGGCCACGCTCGCGACCAACGGCCGCGAGCTGGCGGACCTCGTGCGCCCGCAGGACCTCGTGCTGCTGCACGATCCCCAGACCGCCGGCTTGATCCCGGTCGCCAAGGCCACCGGCGCCAAGGTCGTGTGGCGCGCCCACATCGGGCTCGACATCCCGAACCAGCTCGCGCGCGACGCCTGGAGCTTCCTGCTGCCCTACGTCGAGCAGGCGGACGCGTTCGTCTTCTCGCGCAAGGCGTTCGCCTGGGAGGGGCTCGCCGACGACAACGTGTGGGTGATCCCCCCGTCGATCGACGCGCTCTCGCCGAAGAACCAGCCCCTCGACGAGATGCAGGTCAGCGCGATCCTGCACGCCTCCGCGATCTGCGACGGCAGCCCCGAGCTGCCCGCCAGCTACAAGCGCACCGACGGCACGCCGGGCCGCGTGGACCGCCGCGCCGAGATGATCGAGGCCGAACGGCTGCCGCCCGACGCGCAGATCGTCGCTCAGATCTCGCGCTGGGACCGGCTCAAGGACCCGATCGGCGTGATGGAAGGCTTCGTCCGCCACCTCGCGGGACGGCCGAACACGCACCTCGTGCTCGCGGGGCCGGCGGTCGAGGCCGTCGCCGACGACCCCGAGGGCGCGCAGACGCTGGCAGAGACGCGCGCGCGCTGGGAGGCGCTGCTCGCCGACGCGCTCGCCCGCGTGCACCTCGCCTGCCTGCCGATGGTCGACCCGGAGGAGAACGCCGCGATGGTCAACGCGCTGCAACGCCGCGCGACCGTCGTCGTGCAGAAGAGCCTCGCCGAGGGCTTCGGGCTGACGGTCGCCGAGGCGATGTGGAAGGGACGGCCGGTCGTCGCGAGCCGCATCGGCGGCATCCAGGACCAGATCGAGCACGAGCGCACCGGCCTGCTCGTCGATCCGACCGACCTCGACGAGTTCGGCGCGAGCGTCGGCCGGCTGCTCGACGATCCCGAGCTCGCGGCGCAGATGGGCGCGGCGGCCCAGCGCCAGGTGCAGGCGGACTTCCTCGGCCCGCGGCACCTCGGCCAGTACGTCGACCTGTTCGCGCGGCTCCTGTTCGGCGAAGCTCAGCCGCCGGCGCTACCGGCCTTCCCGGGCAGCACCCTCAACTCCGCCAATGACGTCTCGATCCCGGCAGCGAGCACGTCGGCGTCGGACATCGAGCCGCGGTCGCAGTTGAGGCAGAACACGACGCCGCCGTCGTAGCTGATCACGGCGATGCCGAGCGCGTGCTCGGCGGCGATCGGCACCAGCGGCCAGATCTCGCGCAGCGGCGCCCCGAATGCGTAGAGCGTGCTCTGCGGGCCGGGGACGTTCGTGACGGTCACGTTGAAGAGGCGCGTCGCGAACAACGAGCGCGCGATGAACGCGTGCAGCGCCGGCGGCGCGAGCGCGGCCAGGTCGATGAGCGTCTTGCTGCCGAGCGCCTGCGAGCCGGCCTTGAGCGTGCCGACCTCGGCCTGCACGCGCTCCAGGCGGCGGCGCGGGTCCGCCTCGTCGACGGGCAGGTTGACGAACAGCGACGTGATCCGGTTGCCGAGCGCCAGGCGCTCGCTCGCCTGGCGGATGTTCATCGGCACCATCGCGCGCAGGCCGTGCGGCGAGAGCTCGTCACCACGCTCGACGAGCAAGCGGTGCAGCCCGCCGCTCGTCGCCGCGAGCACGACGTCGTTGACGGTGGCGCCGAGCTCGTCCTTGGCGGCCTTGAGCTCCGCGAGCGGCACGCGCACCACGGCGAGCCGGCGGGTGCCCCCGATCGGGACGTTGAGGCTCGACGGCGGCGCGGCGATCAGCTCGTCGCGCACGATCACCTCCGCGAGCGCCTCGGCGCGCTCGAGCAGGTCGAGCAGCCGGCGGGGGTGCAGCGCCAGGTCGGCTCCGGCACGCGCGCCGTGGGCGAGCGTGGAGCCGGCGCGCAGCGGCAGGAGCGCTCCGTCGGCGAGCGTGTGGGCCAGCGAGCGCCCGCCCGCTGCGGCGGCCGGGGCCCGCGAACCCCGTGCGTCGCCGGCCGCCGGCTCGGCGGGTGCCGCCTGCGGCGCGGCGCCCGGCGCGGCGTCGAGCAGCAGGTGGCCGACGTCGACGGAGCCGACGCCGTCGACCATCGCATGGTGCGTCTTGGTCGCGAGCGCCCAGCGATCGCCCTCGAGGCCGTCGATCAGCACCGCGTCCCACAGCGGGCGCGCGCGATCGACGCGGTGCGAGAAGTAGTCCGAGGCCCAGTCGAGCAGCTCGGCGTCGCCGCCCGGGCCCGGCAGCGTTGCATGGCGCACGTGCGCCGCGATGTCGAACGCGCCGTCCTCCTCCCACGTCGGCCAGCTGAGTCGGCGGCCCGTGCGCGGGACCGACAGCCGCTGGCGGTAGCGCGGCAGCATCCCGAGTCGCTCGAGCAGGTGGGCCTGGAGGCGCTCGAGCGAGGGCGCGCCGCCGCTCTCCGGCAGCGGGTCGAACACCATCACGGCGCCGATGTGCATGTGCGCGGACTCGTCGGACTCCTCGAGCTCGAGGAACGTCGCATCGAGTGGCGTGATGTGCTCGCCCACGCGCGAGAAGCTACGCCCGTCGCGGCGCGCGCGCAATGCGCGCGGAACGAAGCGAGGTGGGCCTGCGGGCGCCCTCAGCGATTCGGGGCGCGCGGCGTGAAGCCGGGACAGCGCCGCACGGGCAGCGGCGGATAGCGCGCATACCCGGGCTCGCGGAGCGAGCGCTCGCACAGCGAGAAGACCGAGCCGCGCGTGGTCGGCACGAGCCGCTGGTGCACACAGCGATCGCAGAGGCCGGCGGGGACGCGCACACCGCGATTATCGCCACCCGAACTAGGATCGACTCATGCGCGAGAAGTTCCTCCCCCTGAGCGCCGAGCTCGAGGGCTACGTCATCGACCATGGCGCGCGCCAGGACGCCGTGCTCGCGGCCGTCGAGCGCGAGACCGCGGCGCTGGGCGGCATCGCGGTGATGCAGATCGCCCCCGACCAGGGCGCGTTCCTGACGCTGCTCGTGCGCCTGCTCGGCGCGACACGCGCGCTGGAGATCGGCTCGTTCACGGGCTACAGCGCGATCTGCATCGCGCGCGGGCTTCCCGCCGACGGATCGCTGCTGTGCCTCGAGCTGAGCGAGGACTTCGCCGCGACGACGCGCGCGAACCTGCGTCGCGCCGGGCTCGAGGATCGCGCCGACGTGCGCGTGGGCCCGGCGCTCGAGTCGCTGCGCGCGCTGCCGCGCGAGCCGACGTTCGACTTCGCGTTCGTCGACGCCGACAAGCCCGGCTACGGGGACTACTACGAGGAGACGCTCGCGCGCCTGCGGCCCGGCGGGCTGATCGTGCTCGACAACATGCTCTTCGACGGCCAGGTCCTCGACCCGGCCCCGGGCGAGTCCGCCGCCGCGATCGATCGCGTGAACGCGGCGATCGCGGCCGACGAGCGCGTCGACTGCGCCCTGCTGATGTTCGCCGACGGCGTCATGCTCGCCCGCAAGCGCTGACGCTGCGCGCGGCCGTTGCGGCGGAGCTTCAGATCGATCGATGCCCGAGGCGCGCGAGCGCCTCGTGGCACTCGACGACGCGCTGCTTGACCGGATCGGTGTCGGGCCGCGCATGGACGAGCGTCCACATCGCGTCGGCGGCCTGCTCGGCGGTCTCCGGCTCGGCGCGCTTGAAGAGCTCGTCCACGAGCGCCAGCTCGAGCCGCTCGATCTTCTCGAGCGCCGTCCCCTCGCCCAGCGGCGGAACGGGCACGCCGGAGAGGTGATCGTCCCAGGTGCCCTTGACCATCGCGAAGCGGTTGCGGAGCTCGATGGCGTTCATCGGGCGCGAGTCTTGCAGATCATCCGGGGCCCGCGAAAGCCCCGCGGGCACGCCGTTCCGGCCTATCGTGAGCCGACCCATTCCTCACTTCATAATGTATAGTGACTACGCGTGACGACGTTCTGGCGACTGCTCGGCTTCCTGCGGCCCTACCGCCGTGGCGTCGCGTGGTCGTTCGCGCTCGCGGTCGTCGCGATGCTGATGACGGTCGCGATCCCGTGGCTGATCGGCCAGGCGATCGACCGCATCCTGAACGGGGAGCGGGCCACGCTGAAGCTGATCGTGCTCGGCATCCTCGGCGCCGGCGTGCTGCGGCTCGGGCTGACCTACGCCCGCCGCGTGATCGCCGGGCAGGTGTCGCTCGGCATCGAGTACGACCTGCGCAACCGCATGTACGCCCACCTGCAGTCGCTCGAGCTGGGGTTCTTCGACCGCCAGCAGACCGGCCAGCTCATGTCGCGGGCGACGGTCGACCTCCAGTCGGTGCGCTTCTTCCTCGGCTACGGCCTGATCTTCATCATCCAGTCGGCGCTCACGCTCCTGCTCGCGGCGGGCGCGATGCTGGTCGTCAACCCCGGCCTGGCCGCGCTCGCGCTGTGGCCGGTGCCGTTCGTGATCGCCGTCGCCGCGCGCTACGGACGCCGCTCGCGGCCCGCGCTGCAGGAGGTCCAGCAGCGGATCGCCGAGCTGACCGCCGCCGCGGAGGAGAACATCTCCGGCGTCCGCGTGGTCAAGGCGTTCGCGCGCGAGGAGCACCAGCTCGGCCGCTTCCGCCACAGCGCGGCGCGCGTGTTCGAGCAGTCGATGACCTCCACGCGCCTGCGCGCCTTCTACAACCCGTTCATCGGCTTCCTCCCCAACCTCGGGCTCGCGGCGATCCTCCTGTTCGGCGGCCGCGCCGTGATCAACGGGTCGCTCAGCCAAGGCGACTTCGTCGCGTTCTACGCCTACGTGCTGATGCTGATCGGGCCGATGCGGACGCTCGGCGTGGCGCTGGGCATGGCGCAGCGCGCGACCGCGTCCGGCGCGCGCGTCTTCCAGCTGCTCGACCGCGACCCCCGCCTCACGGTCCCGCCGGGCGCGCCGCCGCTGCCCCCAGGTGCCGGGCGAGTCGAGCTGCGCGGCGTCACGCTGCGCTACGAGGGCGCCCACGAGCCGGCGCTGCGCGACCTCGACCTCGTCGTCGAGGCCGGCTCGACTGTGGCCCTCGTCGGCGGCACCGGCTCCGGCAAGACGTCGCTGGCCGCCCTCGTCCCGCGGCTCTACGACGCCACCGAGGGCCAGGTGCTGATCGACGGCGCCGACGTGCGCACCGTCGACACCACGAGCCTGCGCCGCGCGGTCGCGCTCGTCACCGACGACCCCTTCCTGTTCTCGGCCACGGTGCACGACAACATCGCCTACGCCCGTCCGGAGGCCACGCGCGCCGAGGTCGAGACGGCGGCGCGGCGCGCGCAGGCGCACGACTTCATCAGCGAGCTGCCGCGCGGCTACGACACGCTGATCGGCGAGCGCGGCCTGACCGTATCCGGCGGTCAGCGCCAGCGGCTCGCGATCGCGCGCGCGCTGCTCGCCGACCCGCGCATCCTGATCCTCGACGACGCGACCTCGTCCGTCGACGCCACGACCGAACGCGAGATCAAGCAGGCGCTGCGCGAGGCGATGGCGGGCCGCACCACGTTCGTGATCGCGCACCGGCTCTCGACGATCGCGCTCGCCGACGAGATCGTCGTGCTCGAGGGCGGCCGGATCATCGCCCACGGCGGCCACGAGGAGCTGCTGCGCAGCTCCGAGCTCTACCGCGCGATCGTCGAGAAGGGCCTGCCCGACCAGGTCTTCCTGACGCGCAAGCCGCTCGAGGCGGAGGTCGCCGGGCTGTGAGCCATCCGCTGCGCCCATCGCTGCCCCTCGATCTGCCGCCCGCTGACGGGGGCGGCGAGCGCGCGCCGCGCGGGGGCCGACGCGCGGACATCCGCCGCCGCCTGCGCGGCACCAGCGGCCGCGGGCGCAAGCTGCGCGGCCTGATCCAGCTGCTGCACCCGTATCGCTCGCGCGTGATCCTGATGTTCGTCGCGTTGCTGCTCGCGACCGGGGCCTCGCTCGCGCCGCCGCCGCTCGCCAAGCTCGCGATCGACAGCGGCATCACGCCGGGCGACACGCGCACGCTCAACCTCGTCGTGCTCGCGTTCATCGCGTCGGCGCTCGTCTACTGGGGCGCCACCTACGCCCAGACCTACCTCGTCGGCTGGGTCGGCCAGCGCGCGCTGCAGGACCTGCGCGTGCGCCTCTTCGCCCACCTGCAGGGGCTCTCGATCGGGTTCTACTCGCGCAACAAGGCCGGCGTCCTCATCTCGCGGCTCACGAACGACGTCCAGGCGCTCGACCAACTGGTGAGCGACGGCATCGTGACGCTGTTCCAGTCGTCGCTGACGCTGATCGGCACGGTCGGGATCCTGCTGTGGCTCGACGTCAAGCTGGCGCTGATCACGTTCCTCGCGTTCCCGGTGCTCGGCGTCGCGAGCCTCGTGTTCCGCATCGTCTCGGCCGACGCCTACCGGCTCACGCGCGAGAAGGTCGCGTGGATCACCTCCTACCTCCAGGAGACGCTCTCCGGCGTGCGCGTCGTGCGCGCGTTCGCGCAGGAGCCGCGCCACGCGGAGCGCTTCGCGGAGCTCAACGACGAGAACCGCGACGCCAACATGAAGACCGTCTACCTCAACGCGGTCTACTTCCCGTTCGTCGAGCTGCTCTCGGCCGTCATGACGGTCGCGATCCTGCTCTACGGCGGCTACGAGGCGATCGACGGGAACCTGAAGACCGGCGTGCTGTTCGGCTTCATCGCGGCGCTGAACGGGTTCTTCGACCCGATCCAGCAGCTCTCGCAGCTGTACACGACGTACCAGTCCGGGATGGCGGCGCTCGACAAGATCTTCGAGCTGCTCGACGAGCAGCCCGACCTGGTCGAGCGCCCCGACGCCACCGTGCTCGGAACGCTGCGCGGCGACATCCGGTTCGAGGGCGTCAGCTTCCGCTACAGCGACGACGGCGAGTACGCGCTCCACGACGTCGACCTCGACGTCCCGCCGGGCCAGACGATCGCGCTCGTCGGCGCGACCGGCGCCGGCAAGTCGACCTTCGCGAAGCTCGCCGCGCGCTTCTACGACCCGAGTGCGGGCCGGGTGCTGGTCGACGGTCACGACCTGCGCGACGTGAACGCCCACTCGCTGCGCTCGCAGATGGGCATCGTCCCCCAGGAGGCGTTCCTCTTCTCGGGGACGATCCGGGACAACATCGCCTTCGGGCGCCCGGACGCGACCGACGCGCAGATCCGCGCGGCCGCGAGCGCCGTCGGCGCCGACGACTTCATCGCCGCGCTCGAGCACGGGTACGACACCGAGGTCGGCGAGCGCGGTGTGCAGCTCTCGGCCGGCCAGCGCCAGCTCGTCGCCTTCGCGCGCGCACTGGTCGCCGACCCGCGCATCCTGATCCTCGACGAGGCCACCGCGAACGTCGACATCCACACCGAGACCCGCATCGAGCAGGGCCTGCGGCGACTGCTCGCCGGGCGCACCGCGATCGTGATCGCGCACCGCCTGTCGACGATTCGCGGCGCCGGGCGCATCGTCGTGCTCGACCACGGCGGCATCGTCGAGCAGGGCACGCACGACGAGCTGCTCGCGGCCCGCGGCGCCTACTGGCGCCTCTACCAGGACTGGGCCGCGCAGGCCGCGGCCTGAGCGGAGCCCCACAGGGCCGGGGCTATACTGGCCCCCCTTGCGGGATGGGGTAATGGCAGCCCGCCTGGTTCTGGCCCAGGTAGTCTAGGTTCGAGTCCTAGTCCCGCAGCTCGCGAAACCCCTGCTCAGACAGAGGTTTCGTCGTTCTGGGGCGGTGCGAGGGGCCGGCAGTCCGAGGGGCCGCAGCCGCTCACGGGTCGAAGCGGTGCCAGGGGAGGTAGTCCGTCCCGGGAAGACGGCACGCCGCGCACATTGACCGGGGGGTGCCGGCTGTTGTCTCGAGGCTGAAGGTCGCCAGTGACCACCGGGTGGCCGGCGCGTGACCGGCCGGCGACGTGAGCGCACACGCGCGCGCCGAGGCGAGCAGAGGGCGGCGGCGTACGAGGCCGCCCTCTGCTCGCCAGGGCTACGCGACGACGACGGAGAAACCGATGTCCGTCCGCGCCGTATCGGACCGTATGGGGCCGCTGGCCCTGACGGGCTCGCGGCGCTCGAGCCCGTCCGCGACAGCTTCACCACGGACGGGCCTACGGGCCCGTGGACCGTTGCCGCTTGCTGCCTGCGCACACATGGTCTGCATGAGGCCGTCGGGCCGCCGGGCCGCCGGGCACCCGTGGCCTCGAGCCCTCCAGAACGACGTCCACCGGCCCGCTGTAGCTGCCCCGGACTCGCGCCTCCCGCGTGGCGACGATCTCAGCGCGGGCTCGACGGGGTAGGCGACGCGGTGTTCGATGTAGAGGTAGCGCGGGTCGG
>DAIOGP010000052.1:0-8653 GCA_036745135.1 Solirubrobacteraceae bacterium | reverse complement strand
CCGCTCGAGGCTCAGCACGACGCCTCCGTCGGGCACGGCGCCACCGGCGTAGCCCGTGCCGCCGCCGCGCGGCACGACCGGCACACCGTGGGCGCAGCACCACGCCACGACCGCCGCGACCTCCCCGGCGTCGGCCGGGAGCGCGACCGCGTCCGCCCGCCCGCGCAGCCCGCGCCCCTCGGTCGCGTCGGCCAGGTAGCGCGGATCGGCGTCCCCGGCGAGCACGGCGCCCGAACCGAGGAGGCCGGCGAGCTCGCGCGCGACGGCGGCGCCCGAGCTCGCGGCCGGGCTCACCGCTTGGTCGCCTCGGCGATCCGCGCGGCCCCGAAGCGCGCCGCGAGCGGCAGCAGGACGGAGCGCGGCACGAAGCGCCCGCCGGCGGCCGTCACGCGGTTGGCGAGCCCCGGGATCACCGACCGCCGGCCCTGGGCCATCCCGTCGATCGCGGCCGCCGCCACGTCGGCGGGGGAGACGAGCGCGATGCTCGGCAGCCGCCCGGTCGCGTCGCCGAAGCCCGCGACCTGGCCGAACTCGGTGTGGACCGGGCCGGGGCACAGCACCGTGCACGACACGCCGGTGCCGGCGAGATCGGCGCTCAGCGCCTCGGAGAAGGAGACGACGAACGCCTTCGTGGCCGCGTAGGTCGCGAACCCGGGCAGCGGCTGGAACGCGGCCACCGAGCCAACGTTGAGGATCGCGCCGGCGCCGCGGGCGACCATCTCGGGGAGGAACGCGCCGCTGAGCTCGTGCAGCGCCGCGACGTTCAGCTGCACCTCCTGGGACTCGCGCTCGAGCGGCAGCTCGTGAAAGCGCCCGGCCGTTCCGTAGCCGGCGTTGTTGCAGACCGCGTCGACGCGCAGCGGGCCGCCGCGCAGCGCTTCGATCAGCCCGGTCCGCGCGGCCGCGTCGCTCAGGTCGCACGCGTGCACGTCGGCGCGGACGCCGTGCAGCCGCCGCAGCTCCTCGGCGAGATCGGCGAGGCGATCCGCGCGACGGGCGACCAGCGTGACGTTGTGACCGCGGGCCGAAAGCTGGCGCGCGAGCTCGGCGCCGATGCCGGAGGAGGCGCCCGTGACGAGGACCGTGGCATCGGGATGGGGCGCGGGCAGGCTCATGTGCGGTTCACTCGATTCTGGTCGTGAGGATCTCCTCAACCGTACGGGACGGACGGCGGATGGGCGCACCGCACCGCATGACGGTTCCCAGTTGCGTCAAACTGCACGAGCCGCAAGAGTGAGCGGCGCACTCAACGAGGAGGAACAGGAATGTCGAGACGTTTGATCGGCCTCGCCCTTACGGTCGGGGTCTTGGCGCTCGTCGTCACAGGCTGCGGGAGCGACAACAAGAAGAGCAGCTCGGGCGGCTCGAGCGGCAAGCTGCAGGTCGGCGTGCTGCTGCCGGACAGCCAGTCGTCCGTGCGCTGGGAGACGCAGGACCGCCCAGACCTGCAGCAGGCGTTCGACGCCGCAGGTGTGAAGGCGACCATCGTCAACGCCCAGGGCGACAAGAACAAGCAGACCACGCAGGCCGAGCAGGCGATCACGAACGGCGCCAAGGTGCTGCTGCTGGTCGACCTCGACGCCGGCAGCGGCTCGGCGATCATCGCCAAGGCGCGCGCCAAGGGCGTCAAGGTCATCGACTACGACCGCCTCACGAACGGCGGCGGGGCCGACTTCTACGTCAGCTTCGACAACGTCCAGGTCGGCAAGCTCCAGGGCCAGGGCCTCGTCGATTGCCTGAAGGCCAAGAACGTCTCGAAGCCGCGGATCGCGACGCTCAACGGCTCGCCCACCGACAACAACGCGACGCTGTTCGCCGAGGGCTACAACTCGGTCCTCGACCCGCTCTACAAGAGCGGCGACCTCGTGAAGGGCCCCGACAAGTCCGTGCCGGACTGGGACAACCAGAAGGCGCTGACGATCTTCGAGGGCTTCCTGCAGCAGGGCAAGCAGATCGACGGCGTGCTCGCGGCCAATGACGGCCTCGGCAACGCGGCGATCCAGGCGCTCAAGAAGCGCAACAAGTCGCAGATCCCGGTCACCGGCCAGGACGCGACGGCCGAGGGTGTCCAGAACATCCTCACCGGCGACCAGTGCATGACCGTCTACAAGGCGATCAAGAAGGAGGCCGACGCGGCCTCGAAGCTCGCGATCGCGCTCGTCAAGGGCGAGGACACGTCGTCGCTGGCGACGGCCACGGTCAAGGACCCGAACACCAAGAAGGACGTTCCGTCGGTGCTCGAGACGCCGCAGACGATCACCAAGGACAACATCAAGGTCCTGTTCGACGACGGCTTCCTCAAGCGCACGGACGTGTGCATCGGCAAGGTCGATGCACTGTGCACGAAGGCGGGGCTATAGTCGCGCTAGCAACGAAGTAGAGACGAGGCGGGGCGCCACGGCGCCCCGCCTCCGATCGTGGAGGGGAGAGTCGTGAGCGAAGGTCCGCTGCTCGAGCTGCGCGGTGTGTCGAAGCACTTCGGCGCCGTCCAGGCGCTCAACAAGGTCGATTTCCACGTGTCCGCCGGGGAGGTCATGGCGCTCGTCGGCGACAACGGCGCGGGCAAGTCCGTGATGATCAAGTGCGTCGCCGGCATCCACCCCTTCGACGAGGGCGAGATCCTCTTCGAGGGCCACCCGGTCTCGATCAAGGGCCCGAAGGACTCGGCCAAGCTCGGCATCGAGGTCGTCTACCAGGACCTCGCGCTGGCCGACAACCTCGACGTCGTCCAGAACATGTACCTCGGTCGCGAGCAGCTCGACGGCCTGCATCGGCTGAACGAGACCTCGATGGAGAAGCAGGCGCGCGCCACGCTCAAGGACCTTGCGGTCACGTCGCTCCAGTCGGTCCGCAGCAAGGTCGCCGCGCTCTCCGGAGGTCAGCGCCAGTCGGTCGCCGTCGCCAAGGCGGTGCTCTGGAGCGCGAAGCTCGTGATCCTCGACGAGCCGACCGCGGCGCTCGGCGTCGCCCAGACGCGCCAGGTGCTCGAGCTCGTCAAGCGCCTCGGCCAGCAGGGCCTCGCCGTGATTCTGATCTCGCACAACCTGCACGACATCTTCGAGGCGGCCGACCGCATCACTGTGCTGCGCCTCGGCCACAACGTCGCCGAGTTCGACGTCAAGGACGCGACCCAGCAGCAGGTGGTCGAGGCGATCACCGCGGGCACGCTGAAGTCCGTGCCCGGCCAGGCCGGGGTGGTCGCGTGACCGACGGGCGCGAACAGGACGTGGCCGCGAGCGTCGTCGACGAGACGCCGCCGCCGGCCGTGCCGCCCGTGCGCGGCCTCGAGGAGCCCGAGACCCTGCGCCACTACGTCGACCGCTGGTGGACCGGCGTGCGCGGCGGTGAGCTCGGCCTGCTGCCGATCCTGATCGGCCTCGCGGCGATCGCGATCTACTTCCAGAGCCGCAACAGCAACTTCCTGACCGCGGCCAACTTCGTGAACCTGATCACGCAGATGTCGTGGATCGTCGTGATCGGGATGGGGATCGTGTTCGTGCTGCTGCTGGGCGAGATCGACCTCTCGATCGGCTACGTCAGCGGCGTCGCCGGCGTGATCGCCGCCCTGCTCGTGTTCCAGGACGGCAACGAGATCCCGGTCGGCTTGGCGCTCGCGCTGGCGCTTGGCGCGGGAGCGGCGATCGGAACGCTGCACGGGCTGATCATCACGAAGGTCGGGGTGCCCTCGTTCGTCGTCACGCTCGCCGGCCTGCTGGCGTGGAACGGCGTCGTGCTGCTGCTGATCGGCGGGCGCGGGACGGTCACGATCCGCCAGTCGCTGATCATCGGCCTGACGAACGACTACATGCCCCACACGGAGGCCTGGCTCCTCGTCGCGGCCGTCGTCGCGATCTTCGCGCTGACGCAGCTCGCGGGCGTGCGCGCGCGCCGCAAGGCCGACCTGCCGGCCGTGCCGCCGGCGATCATCGCGCTGCGCGTGGCGGTCCTCGCGGTCGCCGCGTCCGCCGTCGTGTACGCCGCCAACCAGGACCTCGGCGTGCCCTACGTCGGGCTCGTGATCGTCGCGCTGCTCCTGTTCTGGACCTACGTCCTCAACCGCACGCGCTTCGGGCGCCACGTGTACGCCGTCGGCGGCAACGCCGAGGCGGCGCGCCGCGCCGGCATCAACGTGGACGCAATCCGGATCGCGTGCTTCGCGATCTGCAGCTTCATGGCGGCGCTCGGCGGCATCATCCTCGCCTCGCGGCTGAGCTCGGTCGACACCGCCCAGGGCGGCGGCTCGATCCTGCTCTACTCGATCGCCGCCGCGGTCATCGGCGGAACGAGCCTCTTCGGCGGGCGCGGCGACGTGCGCAGCGCGCTGCTCGGGGCGCTCGTGATCGCATCGATCGACAACGGCCTCGGCCTCGTCAACGTGTCCTCGGGCACGCAGTTCGTCGTCACCGGCGTCGTGCTGCTCGCCGCGGTGACGGTCGACTCGATCGCGCGTCGCGGTCGCGAGAAGTCCGGCCGCGCCTGAGCGGTCCCATCACGATCGAAGGGAGCACCATGGCCTCACTCGACGGCAGGGTCGCGCTCGTCACGGGCGCCAGCCGCGGCATCGGCGCGGCGGTCGCGCGCACGTTCGCCGCGGAGGGGGCGCAGCTCGCGCTCGCGTCGCGCAGCGGCGACGACCTGGGCCTCGCCGACGCGGTCGCGCAGCCGTGCGACGTGCGCGACTACGACCAGGTCCGCTCGATCGTCGACGCGACGATCGAGCGCTTCGGCCGGCTCGACATCGTCGTCGCGAACGCGGGCGTCGGCGCGTACGGCGCCTTCGAGGACCTCTCGCTCGACCTGCTCGACCAGATGATCGACATCAACCTCAAGGGCACGCTCTACACGGCCAAGGCGACCGTGCCGCACCTGCTCAAGAGCGACGCGGCGGACTTCGTCGCGCTGGCCTCGGAGGCCGGGCGCCGCGGGTTCCCGGGCGAGGCGGTCTACTGCGCGTCGAAGTTCGGCCAGGTCGGGTTCACGCGCGCGCTCGAGGGCGAGCTGCGCGAGCGCGGCGTGCGCTGCACCAACGTCTGCCCGGGTGGCGTCGCGACCGACTTCGCGATGGGCACCGGGCGCACGCCGGACATGCCGGCGCTCGCGGGGATGATGAGCGCCCAGGACGTCGCCGACGTCGTCACGTTCGTGGTCACGCGGCCGCGCGGGCACCGCATCCTCGAGATGGCGCTGCGACCGATGAACGAAGCCTCGTGGGGCTAGCGAGGTGAGCGCCGTCCGCTGGGGCATCCTCTCGACCGCCAACATCAACCGCCTCGTGCTGGCCGGCGCGGCGGCGTCCGACGCCGTCGACGTGGTCGCCGTGGCGAGCCGCGACGCGGAGCGCGCGCAGGCCTACGCGGCCGAGCACGGGATCGAGCGCTCCTACGGCGGCTACGACGCGCTGCTCGCCGACCCCGAGGTCGAGGCGGTCTACATCCCGCTGCCCAACGGCCTCCACGTCCCGTGGTCGATCCGGGCGCTCGAGGCCGGCAAGCACGTGCTGTGCGAGAAGCCGCTCAGCCGCCGGGCGGCCGACGTCGAGCGGGCGTTCGACGCCGCCGAGCGCGCCGATCGCCTGCTCATGGAGGCGTTCATGTGGCGCCACCACCCGCAGACCCGCAGGCTTCAGGAGCTCGTCGCCGGCGGCGCGATCGGCGCGCTGCGCCACATCCGCGCGACGTTCAGCTTCCCGCTGCACGACCCGGGCGACGTGCGCCTCTCGGCCGAGCTCGACGGCGGCGGGCTGATGGACGTGGGCTGCTACTGCGTCAGCGGCGCGCGCCTGCTCGCGGGCGAGCCCGAGCGCGCGTTCGCCGAGCAGGTCCTGGGCGGCGACGGCGTCGACGTGCGCCTCGCCGCGACGCTGCGCTTCCCGGGCGACGTGCTCGCGCAGTTCGACTGCGGCCTCGACCTCCCGGGGCGCGACGAGCTCGAGGTGATCGGCGAGGACGGGACGCTCTTCTTGGACGACCCGTGGCACTGCCGCGCCACCGGCATCGAACTGCGCCGCGCCGACGGCGCGCGCGAGCTGATCGAGGTCCCCGCCGCGGACCCGTACCAGCTCGAGCTCGAGAACCTCGGTGACGCGATTCGCGGCCGCGCGCAACCGCTGCTCGGACGCGCCGACGCGCTCGGGCAGGCGCGCACGATCGAGGCGCTCTATCGCGCGGCGGGCGAGGACCGCTCGACCGCGCTCGCAACCGACTAGCACAGGCGAGCCGCAACCGCGTAGGGTTTGCACCGCACTTCGGAACGTCGGACACCCCCATCCGCGAGGAGAACCAGATGCCACCAGCACGTAAGCCCGCGGCGCGCAAGCCCGCAGCGCGCAAGACTGCAGCGCGTAAGCCCGCAGCGAGGAAGTCTCCCGGCGATGCTGCACTCGAGCAGCTGCACAAGTCGGTCGAGGATTCCCAGAAGCAGCTCAAGGCGCTGCAAGACAACGTCAGCCGCACGACGAAGCCCGCGCTCAAGGAAGTCGAGAAGCTGCTCAAGGACACCCGGAGCCAGCTCGTCAAGCTCAACAAGACGGTGCGGGACGACCTCAGCCGCGTCGGCGAGGCGCTCACGAGCGGCCGCGGCACGCGGACGCGCGCGACCGGTGCGCGCAAGACCTCGACGACCAGCAGGGCAACCGCGGCGCGCAAGACCGCGACCGCCCGGAAGCCCGCCGCAAAGCGCGCCGCCGCGCGCAAGCGCGCCGCCTGACGCGGCCCGCTCGGGAGCGCCGGCGGCGGGACGTCCGCCGCCGGCCGCTGTGGCCGGAGCGGCGGGCTACGTCGCGCAGGGCACGACGGCGCCCAGCTCCTGCGAGGCGAGCGCCGCGGTGAAGACGCCGTGCGTCTGCGCCGCCTCGTGCGGCGTCGCGCACCGGAACGGACCGCGCATCGCGGCGCCGTGGACGAGCTCGTCGACGTACGACGCCCACATCTGCAGGACCGCGTCGGAGAACCCGAACTCGAAGATCTCCCCGGTGATCGTGAGGTACGCCGACCGCGAGCCGAGGTCCCGCACGGCCCACGCCTGGGCGGAGCCGGGCTCGTAGGTCATCGTGCGCAGCGTCTTGGGCTGCTTGGTCGAGAACGCGATCGAGCCCGCGGTCCCGTCCACCTCCAGCGCCCACGTGTTCGTCTCGCCCGGCGCGATGCGCTTCGTCTCGACGCGCAGCGGGAAGGTCGTGCCGTCGTCGGCCTCGACCTCGCACAGGAGGACGGCGTTGTCCCACGTGTCGCACGGGACCATCGCGCCCGTCGCGTCGGGCCGCTCGCGCACGACGTCCGAGAGCACCGCGCGAACGTTCGTCGGCATCCACCCGGCCCGCAGCGGCACGTGCAGGGCGTGCATGCCGAGGTCGCCCATCACGCCATAGGCGCCGCAGGTCGCGGCGCGGCGCTTCCAGTTGATCGGCTTGGCCGGATCGAGGTCGCTGGCGTGCAGGAACTGGGCGCGCACCTCGAGCACGCGGCCGTAGCGGCGCTCGGCGATCCACTCCCAGACGCGCTGCGCGCCGGGGAAGAACGGCATCTCCGACGAGCAGCGCACCAGCAGCTCCGGGTGCGCGTCGATCGCGCGCGCGATCTCGGCGTTGGCGGCGGCGTCGATGCCGAACGGCTTCTCGCCGAGCAGGTGCTTGCCGGCCTCGAGGATCGCGACGTAGAGCTCCGCGTGGAGGTGGTGCGGGACCGCGCAGTAGACCGCCTCGACGCGGTCGTCGGCGAGCAGCTCGCGGTAGTCCTCGCTCAGCTGCGGGAACGGCGCCAGGCGCTCGAACCACACGCGCGCCTGCGGGTCGGGATCGCAGACGTGGACGATCTCGGGCGTGGCGCCGATGTCGGCGAGGTGCAGCCAGCGCGCGGCGGCGCTCGCGAACTCGCGACCCATCAGCCCGCCGCCGATCACGCCGAAGCGGACCGTGCGATCGGGCTCAGGCGGCATCGAGGAGCGCGAGCGCGCGGTGCGCGGTCGCCTGCTCGTGGACGATCGCCATCAGCGCGCCGACCATCGCGGCCGGCTTGGCGTGCTGGATCACGTTGCGGCCGTAGACGACGCCCCGCGCGCCCTGCGCGACGACCTCGACCGCGCGGCGCAGCACCTCCTCGTCGCTCGCGCGGCCGCCGCCGCGCACGAGCAGCGGCCGCCCGCCGGCCGCCTGCACCACGCGGTGGTACTCGTCGAGCGCGTCCGTCGGATCGGCCTTGATGACGTCGGCGCCGAGCTCGGCCGCCTGGCGCACGAGCGTCGCGATCGTCGTCGTGTCGCCCTCGGTCGCGAAGGCGCCCTCGTGCACGCGCATCGCGAGCGGCTCGACCATCAGCGGCATCCCCACCGGGTCGCAGGCGGCGCGCAGCGCGAGCACGTTCTCGATGCACTCGCGGTGCAGCTCTGGCTCGCCGTCCAGCAGCAGCAGGTTGACGCACACGCACGCCGCGTCGAGCGCGACGGCGCGCGCGACGACGTCCTCCGCGAGCACGCTGAAGAGCTCGCGGGCGCGCCGCGAGCCGTAGACGTTGGCGACGTCTGCCCGCAGCACGAGCGCGGGCTGGCGCGCGGCGGGAAGGTCCTGCAGCAGGGCCGCGTGACCGGGCGAGAGCTGGATCGCGTCCGGAGCAGCGGCGACCAGCGTGCGCACGACCGCCGGCATGTCCTCGATCCCGGG
>DAIOGP010000051.1:0-8696 GCA_036745135.1 Solirubrobacteraceae bacterium | reverse complement strand
CGCGCGCGTCGGCGAGCGCCGGCCGCACCGCGCGGCGATAGACGTAGCGCCCGACCGGCACCGGGCGGCGCGGATAGCAGCGCCACCACTCCTGCTCGCGCTCGGTCGTCGAGAACTTCCGCTTCCACGCATCGTCGGCGCCCAGCAGCTCGTGCGTCTCGAGCCCGAGCTCGAAGCAGCGCTCGATGATCCCGAGCCGCAGCACGAGTCCGGGCGCCAGGGCACGGAACCGCTCGTCGTAGCCGGTCTTCAACAGGTACAGGCGATTCGCGCTGAGCAGCGAGAAGTCGAACGCGACCACCTGGCCGTCGAGCTCCATGCGCGAGAGCCGCAGCTCGCCGCGGGCCGCGAAGGCCTCCGCGAGGCGCCGGTAGAAGGTCGCCGTGGCCGGGTCGGCGAGCACGGCCGTGCCGCGCGCCCCCTTCCATCCGCTCCCCTCCACCGCGAAGCCCGCCTCGAACTCGCGCTCGAGGTCGACCGGCGCCTCGACGAGTGTGAACGCGACCTCGTGCTCGCGTTCCGCCTTGCGGCGCTTGCGCTCGACGCCGGAGCCACGCCCCAGCTTGCGCGCGCGCAGGTACGACTCGAGGTCTCCCCCGAGCTCCACGACCGGCGACGCGTGGCGGTGCGTCGCGAGCGCGAGCCAGCCGGCGTCCCCCGCCGCCCGGGCGAGCGCCTCGGACTCGGGCCCGGCGACGGGCACGTTGGCGACCACGAGCTCGCTCGCGCCGGCCGCGAACGCCGCGCCCACGACCTCCGCGAGCGCCTCGGCGTCGCGCGCGAGCGGCCGGAAGCGCGGCGAGTGCAGGTTCGCCAGCGCCGCGAGCCGGCGCCCCGAGCGGGACAGCGGGAAGACGGCGGCGAGCTGCGCGTCGCGCCACAGCGCGCAGATGGCGAGCTCGCGCCCCGCGCCGAAGGCGTCCCACCAGGCCGCGAACCAGGCGTGGCGACCGAACGGCGCCGGGTGCAGCGCGGCGAGCTCGTCCCATGGATCGGCGAGCGCGGCGAAGCGCGCGGGGTCGCGGATCCACTCCACGCGTGCCGGACCGGCGCTCGCCGGGCGGTCCGAGGGCGCGACGGGGGCCATGCTCATCCCGGCGCCGGCGCCGGCTCGACGGCCGCGGGGCAGCGCGCCGACTCGGAGCAGCCCTGGAGCTGGGTCACGGTCGGCGTCTTGATCTTGGCCCGGTTCCAGCTGAGCTCGATCAGCAGCGAGGCGGCGTTGTCCGAGTAGTCGCTCTCGCGCAGCCTGCGGTCGGCGTTCACGATGTGCACGAGGTCGTAGCGGCCGGCCGGCAGGTTCGTGATGTCGATCGACTGGCCCTCGAGGTGCGCCTTGTAGGCATCCCCCCACCCCACCGAGATGCCCTGCTCCACGCCGAGCAGCAGCGGGCGGAACTTGCCGCAGGCGGCCACCCACAGCGGCGTCGTGGGCTCGCCCGGCAGCTGGGTGTCGAGGTTCTGGTCGTACCGATCGCCGAGGCAGAAGCCGGTCTTGCGCGCCGGCCGCACGAGCGCGCCGTCGGCGACCCGGCGCAGCTGGTAGTCGTCGAACCGCAGCAGGTGCCAGTGCTGGTGGTCCTCGGAGCGGACGTAGCGCAGCCGGCCGACCCCCGGGACCGTCTCCGTCGAGCCGTCCGAGCGGCTGATGACCTGGTCGACGATCATCGAGCGCTGCCGCGTCGAGGGGCGATGGCCGATCAGCCTGATCGGCCCGGCGCCGAGGTTGTCGACCGCCGAGGTGAAGCCGAGGCGGTGGCGGATCCTGCGGCCGACGCGGACCTGCTTGATCGTGAGGTCGCCCGGGATCTCCTGGTTCAGGTTCGGCAGGAGCGCCGTCGGCGGCGCGCCGTCCTGCGCCTGAGCGGCGCCGCTCGGGCCGAGCGCGGCGGCGAGCAGGCCCACGGCGAGCATCGCCGGCAGCCGGCCGCGGTTCGTCGAGCGGGACCCCACCGCGGGCATGATACGTGCGGCCGGCTTCGCAGCGCGCCGGTTTTCGGTGCTCACGGCGGTCGGTACGCGGCGCGTCATGCGCGCGGGCTCGGCGCCTCGGGGCGGCGCGCGAGCGCGAGCAGCGCAGGGGCGAGGCCGAGGAGCAGCCACAGCTGCTTCGAGTACTCCTCGGAGATGAAGACGTACGCCGCGAGCAGCCCGACCAGGGCGATCAGCGTGCCGCGCGCGAGCAGCTCCATGCGCACGTCGCCCTGGCCCGCGAACGCGCGCGCGGCGCGGACCAGGCAGCGCACCGCGAAGCTCACGATCGTGACGAACAGCGCCAGCCCGACGACGCCGAGCTCGGCGAGCACCTGCAGGAACGTGTTGTGCGCCACGAGCGGGCGATCGACGATGAAGTCGGTGCGCCGGATGGCCCCGGGCTGCAGGAGGTAGTGAACCGACGACACGCGAAAGTTGCCGGCGCCCACGCCCCGCACCGGGTGCGCCTGCACCATGCGGAAGCCGACCTTCCACAGGTCCGAGCGGCCCGCGCCGCCCTTCGCGGTCGTGACCCGCGCGCGCGCCGCGGGTGACGCGACGGTGGCGAAGTAGCCGACGGTCGTGAACGCGATCGCGAGCGCGGCCGTCACCGCGAGGCCGCGCCAGCGCCCGCCGAACACGATCGCCGTGAGCAGCGCCGCCCCCAGCGCCACGAGTCCGCCGCGCGAGAGCGTCAGGAAGATGCTGAAGCCGCACAGCAGCCCGGCCACGAGCGCGGCCAGGCGCCACGCCGGCGCGTGACGGGCCATGGCGGACAGCGTGAACGAGAGCACGAGGCCGACGACGAGCACCGCGGCGAGCTCGTTGGCGTCGCCGATCGTGCCAGCGAGCCGATCCGAGGATCCGGCGTCGGGCGGCGTGAAGATGCCGCTCACGGCGGCGATCGTCGCGCCGACGACCAGGGCGGACGCGAGCAGCGCCGCGTGACGGCGCTCGCGCACCGCGGCGAACACGATCAGCGGCAGGAACGCGGTGAGCGCGAGGCGGCCGATCGAGCCCACGGCGCTGGCCGGGCGCTCTGCCCAGAGCGTGCTCGTGAGCCCCCACGCGAGCAGCAGCACGATCGCGGCGACGAAGCCCGGGTGCACGACCACGAGGTTGCGTCGCTCGCCGCCGCGCACGGCGACCACGGCCAGCCACGCGAGCGCCAGCAGCAGGCCGACCACCTTCGCGAAGCTGAGCAGCGAGCCGCTCACGTTGAGGACGTCGAGGTAGGCCAGCACGGCGAAGACCGCGACGCCGATCGCCAGGTCGCTGACGACCACGAGCACGAATGCCAGCCCCATCGCGGCCGCGATGCCGAGCGTCGGGTTGATGCCGGCCGCCACGCCCACGAGCAGCGCCGTGCCGAGCACGCCGAGCTGCCAGACGCGGAGGCCGAGGACGGGTGCCGTCACGACCGGAGGGCTAGCCGGCGCGCGCGCGGGGGCGCCGCGGCGGCGGCTCGCGATCGCCGCCGGCAGGCTTCTTGGGCTGCTTGCCGTTCGGCGAGCGAGGCCGCGCCTTGCGCTCGGGCGGCGTGTAGTAGTAGACGTCGCGGCTCGGGCGCCCGACACCGATCAGCGCGATGCCGGTGGGCGTGACCCCCTGCTGCTCGAGCAGCTCGCCGAGCTGGGTGAGCTTGCCGAGCTGGCTGCGGCCCATCCGGATGACCAGCAGCACGTCGTCGGCGCGCCGGGCCAGCGGCAGGGCATCGACGACCTCGCTGAGCGGCGGCGAATCGATGATCACGTAGTCCGCCATCCGCCGCGCCTCGTCGACGAGCGTCTGCGCCCCCGGCAGCGAGAGCTGCTCGGCGACCCAATCGCCGGCGTAGACCTGGTTGACGAGCAGCAGCTGCAGGTTGGGGCCGCCGACGCGCGTCGTCACGAGCGCCTCCGACAGGCGCCGCTGCTTGAGCAGCACGGCGACGATGCCGTACGGGGCTCCGACGCCGAGCGCCTTGCCGACCGCCGGCCGGCGCAGGTCGGCCTCGATCAGGATCACTCGATGGCCGGCGTAGGCGAGCGAGGTGGCGAGGTTGATCGCCGTGGTCGTCTTGCCCTCCGACGCGGATGCGCTCGTGACGAGGATCGAGCGTCCCGCGGGTGCCTCGCGCTCATCGGCGGACGCCTCGCCGCGCTCGCCCTTCGTCCGGCTCTCCGGACGCGCGGCGACGAGCGCCATGCGCAGCGCGCGATAGGCCTCGATCGTCGCCGGCGAGAGCTGCGTCGGCGAGAGCGCGTCGGGCGGCGGCATCCGGCCGGGACTCAGAAGGTGGACGAACGAGCGCGCCGCGTCGGTCGCCCGCGCCGCGATGCCGTGGCTGCCCTCGGTCGGGACCCGCGTGAGCACGCGCAGGCGATAGAGGTCGCGCAGCTGCTGCTCGCGCCGCAGGCGCGGGTCGAGCACCTGCGAGCCGAACGCCGCCACGAGGCCGAGGACGAGGCCGCCGAAGAGGCCCGCGAAGAGGCTCAGGAGCGTCCGTGGCGAGGAGGCGTCGAGCGGCTTCTCGGCGCGCTGGTCGAGCCCGATCGTGGGGTCCTCGCCCGCGGCGATCGTCTCGAGGCGAGCGCGCTGGAGCGCGAGGTCCTTCGCGGTGGCCGCGTCGAGCGCGCCGGACGCGATGCGCTGGTCGAGCGCGGCCGTCAGGCGCTGGATCTGCTCGCGCAGCTTCCGCGTGCGGACCTCCACCGCGGCGACGCCGAAGCCGTTGGCCAGCGCGGCCGCCTTGGCGGCGGTCGGGCCCTTCGCGGTGACCGCCACGAGCTGGCTGTCCGCCACCGGATCGACCTGGACCTTGCGCAGGATCGACTCCGGCCGGCTCTTGAGGCTGAGATCGGCGGCGGCGCGCCGCGCGACGTCGGGCGTGTGCACCAGGCGCGCGGCGGTCTGGACGCTGCGCGTCGGGTCGCCCGAGTCGCGGATCACGTTGAGCCCGTTGTAGGTCGGGTCGTCGCTGCGCACCGGCGAGACCGTCAGCAGCGCCTGCGCCTTGTAGACCTTGTCGGCGGTCGCCACGTAGATCGCGGCCACGAGCGTCGTCGCGAGCATCGTGAGAACGATCAGACGGGCGCGCTCGCGGAGCGTGTCCACGTAGCGCCGCAGCCCCTCCTGCTCGGTGCTGGGCTGGAGCCAATCCGCGCTCACGCTCGAACCATCCTTGGCCTGCATGCGCCTACTATGACACCCGGGCGCCCACGTGGCCGCACGAGCGCATTCACGCCGCCGACGGCCCGACGAGCGCCTCCACCGCGGCGCCGATCCGCTCGGCGGACTCCTCGTCGGCCGGGATCGGGAGCGACACGAGACGCGCGGCGAGCTCGCTCGCCGACGTGAGCTGCCCGCCGGCGAGCGCGGCCCGCGGCCGGGTCGTGGGCCGCGCCGCCGCCTCCAAGCGGGTCTCCGCCGCCGCGCGAGCGCCCGCGTCCGCGAGCAGCACGGGGAAGGCCAGCGGCGACGCGCGGTCGATCAGCGCCTGCGGCCACGGCGCCAGGACCCCCGCCGCCCGCAGGCGCTCGGCGTAGTCGCGCGCCGCGCGCCGGCGCACGGCGACGACGTCGTCCAGCCGCGCGAGCCGGCTGCGCGCGAGCGCGGCGCGCGGCTCGTCGAGGCGGAAGTTGAAGCCGATGCCGAGCACGTCGTAGGACTCGGCGTGACCGCGGTGCCGGTCCCAGGTCACGCTCGTCATCGCGTGCGAGCGCAGCGCGCGGACCGTGCTCGCCGGCTGCTCGCCCCGTGCGGTGACGACGCCGCCCTCGCCCACCGACAGCTGGCGGTCGTCGGCGAGGCTGAAGCAGGCCAGGTCACCCGTGCGGCCGACGCCCTCTGCGCCCAGCGCCTCGGTGCAGTCCTCGATCAGCGGGATCGCGTGCGCATCGCAGAGCGAGCGCAGCTCACCCAGCGCGACCGGGGCTCCGTAGGGGTGGGCGACGACGATCGCGCGCACCGGCCCGCTGATCCGGCGCGCCACGTCGGCCAGGTCGGGACCCCACGGCGCGTCCGGCTCGAGCTCGCACGCGACCGCAGCGGCGCCCGAGCGGCCGACGGCGGCGACGGTGTCGGCGGCCGCGAGCCCGGCGATCAGCACCTCGTCCCCGGGGCCGGCGCCCGCGCCGAGCACTGCCAGCTGCAGCGCCGCGGTGCCACTCGACACGGCGACGGCGTGGGGCGCGCCCAGGCGCTCGGCGAACGCGGCCTCGAAGGCCTGCGTCTGCGGGCCCATCGTCAGCCAGCCGGAGCGCAGCGTGTCGAGCACCGCAGCGACGTCCTGCTCGATCGTGCTCACTGCGCCAGCCCCTCCTCGAGCGCCGCGACGACGCGGTCCTGCTGCGCGGCGGTCATGTGCGGGAACAGGGGGATCGTCAGCTCGGCGCGCGCCGCGGCCTCGGTGCGCGGCAGCGACACCCCGGGGAAGCGCTCGCGGTAGGCCGTGAACTCGTGGATCGCCGGGTAGAGGATGCTCGTCTGGATGCCGCGCGCCGACAGGAAGCGGCGCAACTCCGGCCGGCGCTCGGGCCGCGCGAGCATGATCGGCATGACGTAGCAGGAGGAGGTCGCGACGTCCTCGTCGCGGTAGGGCAGCGTCACGCCGTCGAGCCCGGCGAGCCGGCGCCGGTACTCGAGCACCAGCTCGCGCCGGCGGGCGATGTCGTCCTCGAGCCGCGGCAGGCGCGAGCCGAGCAGCGCCGCGCGCGGCTCGTCGAGGCGGTAGTTGAGGCCCGCCCCGGCGGCGGGGGAGCGCAGCGAGCGCGCGAGCGCGGCGACCTCGTCGGAGTCGGTCGCGAGCAGCCCGCCCTCGCCGACCGAGAGCACCTTGTTGGAGAAGAAGCTGAACGCGCCGGCGAGCCCGAACGTGCCGAGCTTGCGACCCCCGAGCGTGGCGCTCGGGGTGTGCGCCGCGTCCTCGATCAGCGCGATGCCGCGCGTGGCGCACAGCTCGGCGAGGACGTCGACCGCCGCGGCGTAGCCGCCGAAGTGGACAGCGGCGACCGCCTTGGTGCGCGACGTGAGCGCGCGCTCGACCGCGGCCGGGTCGATGCCCAGGTCGTGTTCGCCGACGACCTCGGCGAACACGGGCGTGGCGCCGCAGTAGAGCGCCGCGTTGGCCGTCGCGACGAAGGTGTAGGCGGGGACGACGACCTCGTCCCCGGGCCCGACGCCGGCGGCGAGGTACGCGAGGTGCAGCGCGGCCGTGGCGCTCGAGAGCGCCACCGCGTGCGCGCACCCGAGCTGCGCGGCGAAGGCGCGCTCGAAGGCCGCGGTCCGCGCGCCCATGGCCAGGGACCCGGCGCGCAGCGCCGTGGCGACCGCCTCGAGGTCCTCCGCCTCGAGGCGGAGGTCGAAGAGCGGGACGCCGGGCTCAGTCGATGTTGCGGTAGCGGCGCGCAAACGGATCGGGGAAGGTGCCGGCCTCGAGCGCGGCGAGCACTTCGGCGATGCCGTCGGGCACGGTCATCAGCGTCTCGTACCCGAGCCGGGCGTGGATCTTGTCGAAGTTGACCTTGTAGTCGCGCGGGTCCTCCGAGCGGGCCACGTACCGCACGGATCCGCGGTCGGTCTGCGCGCGGATCGCCTCCACGAGGTCGAGCTTGCGGTAGTTCTCGCCCGACCGCCCGACGTTGAAGACCTCGCCGCCGACGACGTCGAGGGGCGCCTCGAGCACCGTGCGCATGGCGCGCGCGGCGTCGCGGACGTGCACGTAGGGGCGCCAGAACTGCTCGCCGAACACCTCGAGGTCGCGCGCTGCCCAGAGGTCGCGCGTGAACTCGTTGACGGTCAGGTCGAAGCGCATCCGCGGCGCAACCCCGTAGACGGTCGCCAGGCGCAGGCAGGTCGCGGCGAGCCCGTCGTGATCGCCCTCGAGGAGCATGCGCTCGACGCCGACCTTCTGCTCCGCGTAGAGCGAGACGGGCGCGAGCTCGCCCTGCTCGTCGATCGGCACGGTCGGGTCGCTCATGCGACCGTAGTTGGAGCACGTCGAGGCGAAGACGAGCCGGCCCACACCGGCGGCCGCGGCCTCCGCGACGAGCGCGCGGGTGGCTTCGACGTTGACCGCCTGCGACAGCTCGGGGTCGCGGCCGCAGGCGGGGTCGCCCACGATCGCGGCGAGGTGCACGATGCCGTCGACCCCGGCCAGCGCCCGCGCACGAGCGTCGGCGTCGCGCACGTCGCCGCGGATCAGCTCCACCCCCCGCGCCTCGAGCCCGGCGGCGACGTCGTCCTGCGCGTGCAGCACGACGTCGAGCGCCCGCACCGCGTGCCCGTGGGCGAGCAGCTCGTCGGCGACCAGCGCGCCGACGTAGCCGGCGCCGCCGGTGACGAGGATCGTGGAGGGTGCGGCCGCGGGCGTGCTCACGATGCCCGGCATTCCAGCAGGATTCGCCGTGCGGGCACCGTCACGGTCCCGGCCGCTATGGTGGCGCGGCCATGAACCACCACGACCTGCGCATCGTCCTCGAGACCGACCGCCACCGGATCAGCGGCTCGCTGCGCCTGCCCAGCGAGGGCTTTCGCAGCCGGCTGACCGACTACCTGAACGCGCCGGATCTCGAGTTCGTCCCGCTCACCGACGTGACCGTCGCGCACCTCGGCGGCCCCGGCGCGGGCGAGGTCGCGCGCTGCGAGTACCTCGCCGTCGGCCGACGGCACGTCGTGCTCGCGATGCCGGCGCACGACGGCGACGTCACGCCCACCGGCGAGGTCACGCCCGCCGCCGGCGA
>DAIOGP010000050.1:0-8709 GCA_036745135.1 Solirubrobacteraceae bacterium | reverse complement strand
CCGTGACGAATAGCACATCGCGGTTCGCCCGCGGCGATCTTCGCCTGCAGTTGCCGGCATTCTGGGGCGGGACGACCGGGGTGCGGTTGGTGCGCGCGCGGTTGTGATGCTCTGGGGGTCGCAACCGCGTGGGGAGGGCTTGGGGGCCGCGACCGATGGTGGTGTGCGGTGTGCGCGCGCGGTTGTGGTGCCCTGGGGGTCACAACCACGCGGCGAGGGGTCTGGCGACCGAGCGTGCGCCTGGTGCGCGCGCGGTTGTGGTCCTCTGGGGGTCGTAACCGCGCGGCGAGGGGTCTGGCGACCGAGCGTGCACCTGGTGCGCGCGCGGTTGTGGTCCTCCGGGCGTCACAACCGCGCGCGTAGGGCCTGCGACCCGCCACGCGCGGGGAGGGCCGGGACCCACCGACGGCGGGCGGACATCCGGGGTCAGGCGGAGTCGAGCGCGTGCTCGCGGGCGCGCCGCCGCGCGCCGCGCGCGAACCCGAGCCCGACGAGCGCGAGCGCCCCGAGCGGCAGGCCGATGGCCAGCGCCACGAGCAGCACGCCGAGCGCGACCTCGAGGATGCGTCCGGCGTCGCGCAGGGCGTCGCGCGGGGTCCAGGCCCCGCCGCCCTTCGACGCCGCCTTGCCGGGTTCGACGACCACGGAGACGGTGCTGTAGCTCGTCCGCAGCTGCAGCTCGCGCAGCGCGCGCTTGGCCCGGCCGAGCCGGCGTGAGACGTCGCGCAGGCGGGCGCGGAGGCTGGCCGTCTCGTTCGCGCTCGTGGCTCGGGCGAGCGCGCGCAGCAGCGCGAGTCGCTCGGCCCGCGCCTCGCGCAGGCGATCCGCGGCCGAGTTGTACCGCGCGGTGACGTCGAAGCCGCTCTCGCTGCGCGCGCGGACGTGGGCGAGCTTCGACAGCCCCGCGAGCGCCGGCTGGAGCTGCGCCGACGGGATCCTCAGGTCGAACTCGGCGCGGCCGCGGCCGCTGTCGTCGCCGCCGACGCTCGAGCGCAGGACGAAGCCCCGGAAACGATCCGTGACGCGGACGACCCCGTCGGCGACGCGGTCGATCGCATCCGGAGGTGGGGCGAGCGTGAGCTCCGCGGCGCGCTCGACGCGGCGCGTCCCCGTGCCGGCGGCCGGTCCGGCGAGCGACGGCGCGACGGACAGCGCGCCGGCCGGCACAGCGGCCTTCGACCCGAGCTGGTCGGCGGCGCTCGGATCGGCCGCCTCCGGGACGCGCCGCGTCGCCGCAGCCTGGTCCGTCCCGGTCGCTCCGGCGCTCGGCGCCCGCCCGCCGACCTGGCCGCCCCCCACCGAGTCCGGCGACGTCGTGGGGCTGCCGCCCCAATCCACCGATGTCAGCGCCACGATCACGGCGGCCGCGGCCGCAGCCGTCCCGAGCGCGGGCATGAGCATCCGGCGCGAGGGTCGCCCGCGGCTCGGCTGCGGTCGTGCTTCGGCGCGAAAGCCGGTTGCCACGCGCTCGTCGAGCCCGCGCGCGAACTCCGGCGTCGGCTGCGCGCGCGTGTCGCGCACGATGACGGCGAGCTCGGCGAGGTCGGCGTGCTCGGGGGCGACGCGCCCGCCGGCCAGCGCTGCGTCCAGCGCCGCCAGCTCGGCGGCGACCTCGGGGGTCACGGTGCTGTGGTCACGACGTCGCATGGCATGCCTTTCTGAGCTTCTGCATCGCGCGGTGGAGTTGGGTGCCCGCGTTGGACTCGCTGACGCCGAGCACGGCGGCCAGCTCGCCGTTGGAGAGCCCGGCGTGGAACTTGAGGGCGATCAACTCGCGGTCGTGGGGGTCGAGGGTCGCGAGCCCGTCGCGTACCGCGGCCCGACGCAGCGCGAGGTCGAGGTCGTCCTCGACGGGGGCCGCCTGAACGTCCTCGGGATCGATCGTCAGCGCGGCGACGCGCCGGCGCCGGCGCAGCTCGTCGAGCGCGGCGTTGCGCGCGATCCCGAACAGCCAGGCGCGGGCGCTGCCGCGGCGCTCACGGTAGGTCCGCCGGCGACGCAGCGCGCGCTCGAAGGCGAGCGCCGTCACGTCCTCGGCCGCCGCCCGGTCGCGCAGCAGGGCCGCGACGTACGCGTAGACGTCGTCGCGGCTCGTGCGGTAGAGCGCCTCGACGTCGAGGCCGGCGGCGGTGGGCTGGGCTGCGAGCAGCACGGTGGAGGTTTGTGTCACGTCGCTACTACGCGGCCGAGCGGACTCCATCACAGAGTGATCGGCGGCGAAACGCCATGTGGAAACAACTGTGGTTGATCGTGGCTCGTGATAGGCCTAGACTCGCCCGATGGCGGGCGACCTGGTCATCGGTGGCCAACTGGGCAGTTACCTGCTGGAGTCGGTCATCGGTCGCGGTGGGATGAGCGTGGTGTATCGCGCGGTGCACTCGCGGCTCGGCACGCCCGTCGCGCTCAAGGTGCTCGCGCCGGAGCTGAGCACGAACGACGCGTTCCGCGAGCGCTTCCTGCGCGAGGCCAAGATGGCCGCAGGGATCGACCATCCGAACGTCATCCCGATCTACGACACGGGCCTGCACGACGACTCGCTCTACATCGTCATGCGCTACGTCAGCGGCGGCGACCTCAAGGCGCTGCTCGTGACCTCCGGCCCGCTGGCCCCCGATCGCGCGGTTGCCCTGCTGACGCCGATCGCCCGCGCGCTCGATGCGGCGCACGCGCGCGGGCTGGTGCACCGGGACGTCAAGCCGGCGAACATCCTGCTCCAGCGCTCTGCAGCGGGCGAGGTCGAGCACGTCTACCTCAGCGACTTCGGCGTCATGAAGCACACGGCGTCGGTCAGCGGCCTGACCGGGACCGGCGCGCTGGTCGGGACGATCGACTACATGGCGCCCGAGCAGATCGAGGGCAAGGACGTCAGCTCGCAGACGGACGTGTACGCGCTCGGATGCCTCTTCTACCAGAGCATCACGGGGCACGTGCCCTTCCAGCGCGAGTCCGAGGCGGCGGCCTTGTGGGCGCACATGCACGAAGCGGTCGAGCCGGCCAGCAACGTCAAGCGCGACGTGCCGCCCGCAGTCGATGCCGTCATCAGCCGCGCGCTCGCGAAGGACCCGGCCGACCGGTTCGCGTCGTGCGAGGAGTTCATCCGCGCATGCGGGCGCGCGCTCGAGGCGGGGGCGCCTCAGCCCGCGGCGTTCGACGACGCGCTCGCCGGCGCGACGGTCGCCGAGCCCACGCCGCCGCCGGTACGCGTCCCGGTGAGCACCCCGCCGGTGAGCGACCCCGGGCTCACGCGGCCCGACCGCGAACCGGCGCCTGCGGCCAGCGCCCCGGCGCCGGTCCCGCCCGCGCCCACGCCGCAACCGGTCGCCCAGCCCGTCATGCAGTCGCCCGCGCCGACCCCCACCCGCGCCGGCGCACGCGGACGGCTCGCCGGACGCCGGCTGCCGGCCCTGATCGCGGCCGTCGTGGTCGCCGGCGGCGCCGCCGCGGCCGTCGTCCTCGGCTCGGGCGGCTCGAGCGACTCCGGCAAGGCCAAGTCGACGGCGTCGGCCGCCGACCGGTTCCCCGCCACGCTCGCCCCGGTGCCGACCAACAACGTCAAGGGCTCCGGTTCCGCGACCGTGCAGCTCAAGGGCAACAGCGCCACCGTCACGGTCAACACGGTCGGGCTGCTCAACGCCCAGCACGCGATGCACATCCACGCCGGAGGCCTCCGCAAGTGTCCGCCGTCCAGCGCCGCGCAGCAGCACGGGGGACACCTCGCCATCAGCACGACGGACGGCATCAAGTTCTACGGTCACGCCCTCACCGCGCTGACGACCGCCGGCGACACGAGCAAGGCGAGCATCCTCGCGTTCGCGCGCTTCCCGCACGTCGGGAAGATCGTCTACAAGCGCACCTTCGCGGTCCCGGCCGCGACCGCCACGGCGATCCGGGACTCGAAGGCCGTCGTCATCATCCACGGCATCGACTACAACAACAACGGGATCTACGACGGCGTGCTCGACAAGAGCGACCTCAACCCGCGCCTCCAGGGCGAGGTCACGGCCCCCGGGCTCTGCGGGCAGCTCGTGCCGGCCAAGACCCAGCAGGCCGCGGCGGGTACGCGGGTCTTCACCGCGTCGATCGGTCCCGACGCGAGTGACCCCAGCACCCTCGTCTGCCACCTGCCCCTCGGCAGGGACCTGCAGCTCGCGAGCGCCGCTCGCCCCGCCGGCGCGTAGCCCGCCCGCCGCCCCGCCTCCCCGTGGCGCGCCCGTTCTCTCCGCCGGTGCGGAGCGCGTGGCGCGCCCGTTCGCCCCGTAGCGCGCCCGCCGCTCAGGCCTGCGCGCGTCGCTTCAGGATCCAGGCGACGAGCAGGAACACGCCGATCACGAAGCCGGCGAGGATCAGGTAGGTCGAGGCGGCTGAGAGCGTGAAGTAGTCAGGGTCGAAGCGGGCGACCTTCCCGTACTTGGGATCCGAGGCGATGCGACCGTTCATGTCGATCGCGGCGCCGATGCCCGCGTAGGACCACTGCGTCACGACGACCTTCGTGATCGCGCGCAGCGGCGCGCTCATCTCGGCCGTGGCGACGATCGACCCGCCGAAGAACAGCTGGGGGATCAGCACCAGCGGGATGAAGCTCGTCGCCTGGTCCTGGTTGCGCACGGCCGCCGAGACCAGCAGGCCCATGCTCACGGCGGCGCACGCCGTGAGCACGACCATCAGCATCACGCTGACGTAGACCCCGGTGGACTCGTGCAGCGGCTGGAACAGGAGCACGATGCCGGTCATCACCAGGGCCTGCAGCGCGGCGAGCGTGAAGAGCACGAGCGCCTTCGAGATCAGGTACGCGCTGCGGCGAACGCCGACGGCGTTCTCGCGCACGAACACGCCGCGTTCCTTGATGATCTCGCGCGCGGCGTCGATCGAGCCGATCCAGACCGTCGTGACGAGCAGCAGGAAGGTCAGCTTGACCGCCTGGCCCGCGTCCTCGGGCGGCTTCTTGAACACCCCCGACTTGAACAGCGCCGCGACCGCCAGGCCGAGGATCGGGATCTGCCCCACGAGGATGAACACGTTGCGGCGGTCGCGCATGAAGAGGCGCAGGTAGCGCCCGGTCAGGACCCGCGTCTGCTGGAGGATCCGTCCGCGCGAGCGCCGCCGCCGCCGCTCGCGCTCCTGCTCGGCGCCGTCGACCGCCGCGCGCGGAGGCATCACCCGGCCCAGGGCCACGAAGCGGTTCTGCCACTCCTGCGGATCGCGGCTCTCGAGCGCGGGGTAGATGTCGTCGTAGTCCTCGGCGCCGAAGAACTCGAGCGCCTCGTCGGGCGTCCCCTGGAAGCAGAGCACGCCGCCGCGCCCCATGACGACGAGCTTCTGGCACAGGCCGAGGCTCTTGGTCGCATGGGTGACCACGATGACGGCCCGCGAGTTCTCGGCCAGCTCGTGCAGCAGCGTCATCATCCGCGCCTCGAGGCCGGGGTCGAGGCCGGTCGTCGGCTCGTCGAGGAACAGCAGGCTCGGGCGGCTCAGCAGCTCCGTGGCGACGCCCACGCGCTTGCGCTGCCCGCCGGACAACGAGCCGATGCGCGTGTCGGCGTGCTCGGCGAGCCCGAGCTCGTCGAGCGCGCGCGCCACCGTGGCCGCCAGCTCGTCGGCCCCGGTGTCCGTGGGCAGCCGCAGCTTCGCGGAGTACTGCAGCGACTCCCTGACCGTGAGGTCGGGGTGGACGATCTCGTCCTGGGGCAGGTAGCCGATGTCGGTCAGGCGCGTGCTGACCGCCTCGCCGTTCACCGTGACCGCGCCGCCCGAAGGCGAGGTCACGCCGGCGAGCGCCTTCAGCAGCGTCGTCTTCCCCGAGCCGCTCTCGCCGATGAACGCCACGAGCTGCCCCGGCTCGATGCTCAGGGTCGTCTCCTTGAGGATCTGCTTGTCCCCGATGCTCATCGACACGCGCTCGGCGTCCAGCCGCAGCGCCCCCTGCTCCGAGCGCGCGACGAACACGGCGCCGTCGAAGATCAGGCGGTAGGGCCCGATCCCGACCTCGGAGCCGGGCTCGAGCAGCGCGCTGCGCACGAGCTCGCCGTTGACGCGCGTGCCGTTGCGCGACGACAGGTCGCGCACGGCGACGCCGTCTCCGTGGCGCACGATCTCCGCGTGGAAGCGCGAGACGTTCGGATCCTCGAGCACCACGTCGTTGGCGCGGTCGCGGCCGAGCGTGAGCACGTTCCCCGTCAGCTGCACGACCTGGGTTCCGACGATCGGCTGCTGGGGCAGCACCCCGACCCGCGTCTCCTCGCCCGCGAGGAAGCGCAGGGTCTCGCCGCCGATCACGATCGTGTCGCCGTTGGCCAGCCAGCGCGACTCGCCGCTGAAGCGCTCGCCGTTGAGCTTCGTCCCGTTGCGCGAGCCGAGGTCCGCGAGCCAGTAGCCGCCCTGCGCGGCCTCGATCCGCGCGTGGTGGCGCGACACCGCCTCCTCGGCGATCGTGAGGTCGTTGTCCGGGAGCCGCCCGATCGTCAGCGAGCCCGTGAGCAGGGTCAGCCGGCGTCCCGCGTGCAGCACCGTCGCCGGTGCGGCGGGCGGTCCGGTGCGCGGCGCGCCGCTGGCGCGTTGTCCGGGGTCCATCAGCGGGCCGGGATCGGGATCGGGGCGCACGGCCGGCCGCTGCTCTCGCGCACGAGCTGTCCGTTGCGGTCGAGCGGCGACACGGTCAGCAGGCGCGAGGTGACCGTCACGTGCACGTAGCTGTCGACGTCGAGCGCCGCGCAGCGCATGCCGAGCCCGAGCGGCGGCGGGGTCTTGAACAACCCGAACACCGCCGTCGACGCGTTCGGGTTGCCGAGCTTCGCGTTCGCGTCGGTGCCGAAGGTGTTCTTCGCCACCGGTCCGGTCACGAAGTCGAGCATACCCGGGTCCGTCGAGGCGCCCTCCGTCGGGAAGGCCGTGAAGCGGACGTCGTTGATGAGCGTCGCGTGCAGGTCGGTCGTGATGAACACGACGTTGCGCACGTTGGCCGCGAGGAACCGCAGCAGGGACTCGCGCTCGGCGTTGTAGCCCTCCCAGCGGTCATAGGGGATGAAGTACATCTTCTGGATCGGGACCTCGTTCATGATCACCTTGAAGGTCGCCGTCGAGCGCTTGACGGCGTTCTCGAAGTAGGTCAGCTGGGTCTTCCCGAGCATCGTGCGGTTGGGGTCGTTCAGTGCGGCCTGGCACTGCGCCGCGGTGGGGAAGCTGGCCTGGGCGGGGCTCGGGAGCAGCGACGAGCGCAGCGGGGCCGGGAGCGTCGGCACCGGGTCGGGCAGCCCGAGGCCCGGGTTGCGGCAGGCGGGGTTCGTCGCCGCGCTGGCGCTGCGGAACGAGCGCTCGTCGGGGAAGAAGACCTCGAGGTTCTTGCCCCACCGGAAGCTGCGGTAGAGCCCGAGCCGGGACGAGAACGCGACCGGCGAGTAGTTCAGGAACGCGGTCTTGCCGGACGCGTAGAGCGCCGGGCCGTACTGCGGGATCGAGAAGTCGTCGACGAACTCGTGGTCGTCCCAGTGGCTGTAGAGGCCCGTCCGCGCGCGGATCAGCCGGAGGTTGGGGTAGGAGAGGTTGAGCTTGTACTTGGCCCATTTGTCGGCGAGCGTGAGCGCGACGGGGACGCCGGGGACGGCGCTGTCGGAGTACATGACGTCGCCGAGGTTGACGTTGAAGTCGTTGCGCTCGGTCGTCATCTGGCGGTAGATCTCGAAGCGGTTGTACCCGGGCTGGCCGGTGGCCGGGTCCAGCGCTCCGTCCGCGTCGCCCGTGACCGCGAAGCGCACGGCTTTCGTCGACGTCGGCGACGGGGCCGTCTGGAAGCGTCCGACCTCGCTGGCGGCGCTCCCCTGGCAGAAGCGGTAGCTGTAACGCGCGTGGGCGCGCAGCCCGCCGACGCTCGCGCGCACCGTCAGGTCGGTGGCCGGCGTGGCGGTGAGGAGCTTGCGCCGCGGCGGCGCGCTGCGCCGCCGGCGCGCCGAGCTCGTGACCGTGCAGTCGAGCGCGCGGGCCCGAGTGGAGAGCAGCAGCGTCACCGGGCCGGCAGCCGGGGCCCGCGTCCACACCATCGCCGACGAGGCCGTCATCTCCCCGGCGGAGACGCCGGAGGCGAAGCCGTCGGCGCTCGCGGCCGCCGGAAGTGCGGAAGCCAGCGCGAGCGGCGCGGCGATCCAGGCCAAGCGGTGCATCGTGCGTCGCATGCGCTATCCCTCCTTGAGGCTCGCCCGCGTGGTCACGAGGTAGCGGTCGCCGCGCAGCTGCGCGCCGAAGCTCTCGACGTAGACCCGGGGGTCCTTGAACACAGTGATGGTGGCGAGCGATCCGAAGGGGATGCCCTCGGGTCGTACGACCAGCCGGCCGCGATCGGCGAGGATGCGCAGCCGGACGGCGGCCTGCTGCCCGAGGATCGACGCGGAGGCCCGCACCACGATCCCGTTCGACGCGGCCGTGAGCGGGCGCAGGCCGACGAACGACGGCAGCGCGCTGCTCAGCTCGCCCTGGGTCAGCCGCGCGCGGCCGACGAGCGCGTCGCCGGTCTTCTGCAGCCGCACGTCGTGCAGGGTCAGCAGCTGGGCCTTCAGGGTCCCGACGCGCACGTCGAGCTTCCCGGTCTTCCGCGTGTCGCTGAGGAAGTCCGCGAGCGATCCGTGCCCGCCCGGCTCGGACTGGTAGCTCGCCATCGCGACGTCGACGCGATCGGCCCGGTGCCAGAGCAGCTCGAGGGCCGGGAGGGCGCTGATGCCGACG
>DAIOGP010000049.1:7452-8837 GCA_036745135.1 Solirubrobacteraceae bacterium | reverse complement strand
CGCGACGGCGTCCGGGACGGCCTCGAGGTCGCCGAGCTCTGCGCCGAGCAGGTCGGCGACCTGCGCGAGCCGCAGCAGCGCCGCGAGGTGGCTGCCCGTGTAGGCGGACGAGCGCTCGGGCGCGACGGTCTCGACGTCCACCCCCGGGGTGCCGCGCGCGCCGATCGCGAAGCACACGGCGCCGGCCGCGCGAGCCCGCTCCGCAGCTTCGCGCGTGAAGCGGGTGCTCCCCGTGTGGGCGAGCACGAGCGCGCCGTCGCCCTGCCCGGGGCACGGCCCGTGCAGCGCCGCGTCGACCGACTGCACCGCCTGTGCGTCGACGCCGGCCGCGCGCAGGAACCACGCGCCGTGGTTCGCCGCGTGCCAGCTCGTCCCGGTGCCGATCAGGTAGATGCGCCGGCCCGCGAGCTCCGCCGCCGCCGCGTCCACCTGCGCGCGCTCCGCGAGCAGCGACCGCAGGTCGTCGGGCTGGCGCGCCATCGTCTCGCGCATGTGGCTGGGCATCGCCGCCACCGTACCAGCGCCCCGCGTGCCAGGGCCCCGCGCGCCGGCCTTCGGCGCGACCCGGGCGCGCACGAGCAGGTCGCAGCCCCACGTCCCGTGGACGGCGCCGAGTTCGACGAAGCCACGCGCCGCGTAGAAGCGCCGCGCGCGGATGTTGCGCGGGTGCACGAGCAGCGTGTACTCGCTGCCGGGAGGCAGGCGTCCGTGCAGCGCCGCGAGCAGCGCCGTCCCGACGCCGGCGCCGAGGCGGCCAGGGTCGACGTAGAGCCTGCTGAGCTCCGGGCCGCGCTCGCCGGGAGCGAAGTGGAGGTAGCCGACCGGCTCGCCGTCGGCCTGCGCGAGCAGGAAGTGCGCGTCGTCGCGCCCGGCGCAGGCGCGGATCTGCTCGACGAGCCTCGCGGGCGCGTAGTGGCGCGCGAGGAAGGCCTCGATCTCCGCGTCGGCGAGGATCCCGTCGTAGGTCGCCGGCCAGCTCGCGCGCGCGAGGCGCTCGATCGCGGGCGCGTCGGCCGGCGTCGCGTCGCGGACGGCGATGGCTGCCGGCGGGCTCACGCCGGCGCCGTGCGCCTCGCCGTCAGCCGTAGCACCACGCCGAGGCCGGCGTCCGCGCCCGGCCAGTGCTCGCGCACGAGCTCCGGCCCGGCGGCGCCCAGCGCGGCGCGCAGCACGAGCGCGACGAGGATCGCGTCGTCGAGCTGCCCCGCGACGGGGATGAAGTCGGGGACCAGGTCGAAGGGCAGCACCAGGTAGGCGACGAGCGCGCCGAGCGCGAGCTTGCTGCGTCGCGGCACGCGCGGGTCCGCCAGCAGGCGCCGGAGCAGCACCGCGCAGTCGGGGATGAAGCGCGCGAGCGCGCGCGCCTGCGTGCGGCGGCCGGCGAG
>DAIOGP010000049.1:0-7352 GCA_036745135.1 Solirubrobacteraceae bacterium | reverse complement strand
CGCTCGCGCGGGAGCAGGTCCGAGATCCAGGCCTTGCCGACGCCGTCGGTGAAGGCGGTGTACGCGCCGTAGAGCGGCAGCAGCACCCACACCCACGCGCTGCTCGTCACCACCCCGAGACCAACGTAGGCGACCGCGAACACGGCCAGGCCGAGCGCGAAGACCCAGCGGCGCGGCAGCCGGTCCGAGATCGTCCCGGCCGGGTAGGAGAGGACCGCGTAGCTCAGGTTGTAGAGCGTGTAGACGAGCACGATCGAGACGAAGCCGAGGCCGAGGTCCTTCGCGCGCAGGATCAGCAGCGCGTCGGAGAAGTTCACGAGCCCGAAGAGCCCGAGGAAGGCGACGACGCGCCAGTAGTGGCGGGGGAGCGGGGCGGGATCCGGCGGGTCCGCGGTCGCCGCGGCGGACGGGGGGTCGGGCCGCGCCTCGCGCACGAACGCGATCAGCGCGACGCTCACCGCGGCGGGCACGAACGCGACGAAGAACAGCGGCCGCAGCCGGTGGTCGAGCGCCTCGTACAGCGCGAGCCCGAGCAGCGGACCGACGACCGCGCCCGCGGTGTCGGCCGCGCGGTGGAAGCCGAACGCGCGCCCGCGCAGCTCGGGCGGCGTGTCGGCGGCGATCAGGGCGTCGCGCGGCGAGGTGCGCACGCCCTTGCCCACGCGGTCGGTGAAGCGCGCCGCGAGCACGAGCGGCCAGCCGCCCGCCAGTCCGATCAGCGGCTTGGAGAGCGACGAGATCCCGTAGCCGAGCGCGACGAGCGGCCGCCGGCGCTGCCACGCGTCGGACACGCGGCCGGAGACCGCCTTCATGATCGAGGCCGTGCCCTCGGCCACGCCCTCGATCAGCCCGAGGACGCTCGGCGGCGCGCCGAGCGTCCCCGTGATGAACAGCGGCAGGACGGGGTAGAGCATCTCCGAGGCCGCGTCCTGGAAGAAGCTCACCCAGGACAGGACGACGACGTTGCGCGGCAGGTGGGGGCGAGGGACGGCCACGGGCTCCGACAGTCAAGCAACCACGCGTCGGCGGTCGTCGCCCCGCCGGCCCGCCGCCGTCAGGTCGTCATGCCCGTGAACTGCCCGCCCGTCACGTTCAGCACCTGGCCGTGCACGTAGTTGGACCACGGCGAGCAGAGGAAGAAGACCCCGCCCGCGGCCTCCTGCGGGGTGCCCGGCCGCCCGAGCGGGATCAGCATCGCCGCCATCCCGCGCAGCTGGTCGGGGATGCCGAGCTGCACCGTCTTGCCGCCGATCTCCATCACGTTCGCCTCCTCCTTGGAGGCGGTGAGGCGCGTCTCGATGTAGCCGAACGCCACCGCGTTGACGTTCACCTTGAACTGCCCCCACTCCTTCGCGAGCGTCTTCGTGAGCCCGACGACGGCCGCCTTGCCGGACGAGTAGTTCGCCTGCCCGGCGTTGCCCATCGTGCCCGAGATCGACGAGACGTTGACGATCTTGCGGAACACCTCGCGGCCCTCCTCGCGTTCCTGCTTGGCCGGCTCGCGCAGATGCGGCGCCGCCGCGCGGATGACGCGGAACGGGACGATCGTGTGGATGTCGAGCATCGCCTGGAACTGCTCGTCGCTCATCTTGTGGATCGGCGCGTCGAGCGTGTAGCCGGCGTTGTTGACGATGATGTCGATCCGCCCGAAGGCGTCGACGGCGGTCTGCACGAGCGCGTCGCACGCGCCGGCCTTGGTGAGGTCGCCCGCGTAGACGGTCGTCTCGCCGCCGATCTCGTCAGCCGTCTGGCGCGCGACGTCGCCGTCGAGGTCGTTGATCAGGACCTTCGCTCCCTGCTCGCTGAGCAGCTCGGCCGTCGCGCGCCCGATGCCGCGCGCGCTGCCGGTCACGATCGCGACCTTCTCGTCGAGAACTCCCATGCCTGGCTCCTTGTCGGTCGTGTGCGTGCGCGCGGAGGTATATCCGCAACGCGGGCGCGCCGGTTCGCCGGCGCGCCGGCGCGACGCGTTCCCCGGGCGGGCTCGCCGGCGTTCGCGCGCGCGGTCCGGCGGCCCTTCGCCGCGGCGTCGCGCTAGATTCGACGCATCGGCGACCACGGGAGGTCGCCCCGAGGAGAGAGGAAGCGCATGCGCAAGCTGCTGCTCGCCGGAGCCGTCGCCGCCATCGTGGTCCTGATCGTCGCCGTGAGCGACGCCGCCCCCACGGGCCAGGGCGCGAGCGCGCGGACGTTCGAGGTGCTCTACGACGCGAACGCGTCACTCTCGGCCGCACGCGCGGCCGTCACCGCCGCGGGTGGCACGATCGTGGACGAGAACCGCGCGATCGGCCTTGCCACCGTGACGACGTCCAACCCCGACTTCGTCGATGCCGTCCGCAGCGCCCCGGCGCTCGACGGCGCGGCCCGCAACCGGCCCGTCGGCCGGGCGATCCCCGATGCCGTCACGCGCCGCGACGCGGTCGAGCGGCTGGCGGTCGAGCGCCTCGCGGCGCGCGGTCGCGCCGCGAAGAAGCCGAAGCACGGTCCCAAGGAGGAGCCGTTCGCGTTCCTGCAGTGGGACATGCGCCAGATCCGGGCCACGCCCGAGGGCTCCTACGGCGTCGAGCGCGGGTCGGACAAGGTGCTCGTCGGCATCATCGACACGGGCGTCGACGGGACGCATCCGGACATCGCGCCGAACTTCGACAAGAAGCTCAGCCGCAACTTCGTGACCGACATCCCACTGATCGACGGCCCGTGCGAGGTCGCGTCCTGCGTCGACCCGGCGAACGTCGACGAGGACAGCCACGGCACGCACGTCGCCGGCACGATCGGCGCGGCGATCAACGACTTCGGGATCGCGGGCGTCGCGCCGAAGGTCGGCATCGTGAACGTGCGCGCCGGCCAGGACTCGGGCTTCTTCTTCCTGCAGCCGACGATCGACGCCCTCACCTACGCCGGCGACGTCGGCATCGACGTGGTCAACATGAGCTACTACATCGATCCATGGCTCTACAACTGCGCCTCCAACCCGGCCGACTCGCCCGACGCGCAGCTCGAGCAGCGGACGATCATCGCGGCCACGCAGCGGGCGCTCGACTACGCGCGCGCCCGTGGCGTGACGCTCGTCTCGGCGCTGGGCAACGAGAACACCGACCTCAACAACCCGACGTTCGACGACACGAGCCCGGACTTCCCCCCGGGCACCGAGTACGAGCGCACGGTCGACAACTCCTGCGTCGACCTGCCGGTCGAGGCGGACGGCGTGATCGGCGTGTCGGCGACCGGTCCGAGCACGCGCAAGGCGTACTACTCGAACTGGGGCACCGAGCAGACCGACGTCGCCGCTCCGGGCGGCGACTTCCGCGACTTCTTCGGCACGCCGCAGTACCGGACGCCCGAGAACCTCGTGCTCGCGCCCTACCCGAAGAACGTCGCCGAGGCCAACGGCGAGCTCGAGCCCGACGGCACGCCCAACACGCCGTTCGTCCTCGAGGACTGCAAGGGCGCCAAGTGCGCGTACTACCAGTACCTCCAGGGCACGTCGATGGCCTCGCCGCACGCGGCCGGCGTCGCGGCGCTGATCGTCAGCCGGTGGGGCTCGAAGGACAGGACGCACAAGGGCGGCGGCCTGACGCTCGCGCCGGCGGTCACGCAGGCGATCCTCGAGGCCACGGCGACGCAGACGCCGTGCCCCGATCCGCCGCTGTTCATCTACCCCGATCGCCCGCCGGCGTACAACGCGCTGTGCGAGGGCCCGCCCGCGAAGAACGGCTTCTACGGTCACGGCATCGTCGACGCGCTGCGCGCCGTCGCGCCGGGGCGCTAGGGCAACGGAAGAACGCTGCCGTCCGGACCGGCGCGGCCGGTCCGGACGGCAGTCGACAGTTGACAGTTGAAAGAGCGGCGCGCAGCCCGAGTCGCGGCTCCGGGCACGCGGAGCCGCAGACCGTCGACCGGTCGAGCTGCCAACGGCCAGGCCGTCAACAGCCAGGCTGCCAACGGCCAACGGCCAGGGCTGTCAGCTGTCAACTGTCAACTGTCAACTCGAACCCGCCAACAACACACGAGCCCTACGCAGCCCTACGCCATCAAATCGTCCGCCAACTCCTCGAACGCGTCGACGAAGCGGTCGCAGTCCTCGATCGTGTGGCGGACCGAGAGCGTCCACTCCTCCTCGCGGCCGGGCGTCATGAAGACGCCGCGGTTCATGTTGTAGAGCCACGCGAGGTCGGCGAGCTCGCCGTCCTGGTTGGCCTTGAAGCTCTCGTAGTCGACGATCTTCGTCGGCGAGAACGTGACCGTGCCCTTGGAGGCGACGCCGACCGCGTAGCCGGCCAGGCCGTGCTTGTCGATCACCGCCTGGCAGCGCGTGAGCATGTGCTCGTTGAGCGCGTCGAGGTGCGTGTAGGCGTCGGGCGTCATGACCTCGAGCAGGCTGGCGCGGGCCGCGGCGACGCCGAGCGGATTGCCGTTGTACGTGCCGACCTGGAACACGGTGCCGTCGCGGACGACCTCCATGACCTCGTCGGTGCCGCCGATCGCGCCGAGCGGCAGCCCGCCGCCGAGCGCCTTGGCGAGGGTCACCATGTCCGGCTGGACGCCGAAGCGCTCGGTCGCGCCACCGGGCGCGATGCACAGGCCGGTCTTGACCTCGTCGAAGATCAGCACGATGCCGTGCTTGCGCGTCAGCTCGCGGACGGCCTCGAGGTAGCCGGGCTCGGGGAGCACGATCCCGAGGTTCATCATCGCCGCCTCCATGATCACGCAGGCGGGCGGGCGGCCTTCGGCGACGAGCCGCTCGATGCGGCGCTCCATCGCGCCGGCATCGTTGAACGGCACGGCGATCGTCATGTCCGCGACCGACTGCGGGATCCCCGCGCCGTATGGCAGCGAGGCGTAGTTCTCGCGGTCCCCGATCTGCCCGTAGGGCACGCCGATCGAGACCATCACGTAGTCGTGGTGGCCGTGGTAGGAGCCGAAGATCTTGACGATCGTCTCGCGGCCGGTCTTCGCCCGGGCGATCCGGATCGCGTCCATCGTCGACTCCGAGCCCGAGTTCGTGTAGCGCCACTGCGGCAGCCCCCAGCGGCGCTGGAGCTCCTCCGCCACGACGATCGCGTCCTCGGTCGGCGCGGCGAAGTGCGTGCCGAGCTCGATCCGCTCGTTGACCGCTCGGGAGATCGCGGGATGCGCGTGGCCCTGGACCATCGAGCCGAAGCCGTTGTGGAAGTCGATCATCTCGTTGCCGTCGACGTCCCAGACGTGCGCGCCCTCGCCCCGCTCGAGGTAGATCGGCCACGGGTCGCGCAGCTGGTAGGAGGAGGCGACGCCGCCGGACAGCGCCTTCGTCGCGCGCTCGTACATGCGCCCCGAGCCGGCCGTGCGCTCGTCGAGCCGCTGCGCCTCGCGCGCGGTCAACTCGGCGATGCGGCCGCGATCGATCTGCGCGTAGGTCGCTGTGGCCATGGCTCTGCCTCCTGAGGACGGGTGTCGCGCCCGCAGGGGGCGCATTCGGAACGAGTACGGACGAGACTTGAGCGTAGACGATCGCCCAGGCGCGTCAGCCGGCGAGGAAGGCGCGCAGCGTCTCGACGACGAGCCGGTGGTCCTCAGCCTGGGGGAGGCCCGAGACGGTGACCGTGCCGATCGGGCCGACGTCCCGGACGATGATCGGGAAGGCGCCGCCGTGCGCCGCGAACTCGCGCGGGTCGAGCAGGAACTCCTCCTCGCAGGACGCGCCGCGCAGCTCGCTGTCGACGCGCATCAGGTAGGAGCTGTGACCGAAGCGCCGCACCACGCGGTTCTTGCGCTCGATCCAGGCGTCGTTGTCGGCCGAGGTCCCGGCGAGCGCGCAGTGGAACAGCTGCTGGTCGCCGCGCCGGATGTCGATCGTGACGCTCAGTCCCTCCTGCCGCGCGGTCTCCACAAGGGCGGTGCCCAGGAGCAACGCGTCCTCGTTCGTGAAGGAGTCGAGCTGGAGCTCGAGCTCCTGGGCGCGCAGCTCGGCGAGCAGCTCGTTCGTCGCCTCGGTCATGGTCGCTCCTCGGGGTCGCTGAATCCGGATGATCGCGCCCCGGTCGTGACGAGCGCGAGCTTGGCCGCCCGATCGAGCCGTTTGATGCGCGCCTCCTCGCGTCGTGCCGCGCGCGCGTCCGCCATCGGCAGCGCGAGCGCGAGCTCAACCGGCAGCCGGCTCGCGGTGTAGCGGGCGCCGGCGCCGGCGGCGTGGCGCGCGAGCCGGCGCTCGAGGTCGTTCGTCCAGCCGGTGTAGAGCGAGCCGTCGCCGCAGCGCAGCAGGTAGACCCAGGCGGGAGGCACGGTTGAAGCTACGCCGTCGCGGGCGCCGATCCTGCGCGACGCCGGCCGCCGCTGCGGGAACACGCCATCTAGAGCCCGAGCGTCTTGCCGAGGATCTCGCGCATGATCTCGTCGGTGCCGCCGCCGATCGGGCCGAGCCGCGCGTCGCGCGCGGCGCGCTCGATGTCGTACTCCGCGGTGTAGCCGGCGCCGCCGTGGATCTGCAGGCAGCTGTCCATCACGTCGAAGGCGGCGCGCTGCGTCGCGAGCTTGGCCATCGTCACCTCGCGCACCGCGTCGGCGCCGGCGACGAACAGGCGCAGCGCGTGGTAGGTCAGGTCGCGCCCGGCCTCGATCGTCGTCGCGATCTCCGCGAGCCTGTGCCGGATCGCCTGGTGGCGCCCGATCGGGCGCCCGAACGCCTCGCGCTCCAGCGCGAAGCGCAGCGTCGACTCGAACGCGGCCTGCATCCCGCCGACTGCGCCGAGCGCCATCAGCAGGCGCTCCCACTGGAAGTTGGCCATGATCAGGCGAAAGCCCTCGTGCTCGGGCCCGAGCAGGTTCTCCTCCGGGACGAACACGTCCTCGAACGCGATCTCGGCCGTGTCCGAGGCGTGCCAGCCGAGCTTCTCGAGCTTGCTCGCGCGAACGCCCTCGCCGCGGTCGACGATCAGGAACGAGATCCCGTTGTGGCCGCCCGCCGCGGTCGTCTTCACGGCCGTGACGATGAAGTCGGCGCGCACGCCGTTCGTGATGTAGAGCTTCGCGCCGTCGACGCGGAAGCCGCCGTCGACGCGCTTCGCGGTCGTGCGGATGGCGGCGACGTCCGAGCCCGCGTCGGGCTCGGTTATCGCGAGCGCCGCGAGCTGCTCGCCCGCGATCGCCGGGACGAGGTAGCGGCGCTTCTGGTCCTCGGTGCCGAACTTCCAGATCGGGGGCGTGGCGATGCCGACGTGCGCGCCGATGCCCGCCGCGACGCCGCCCGAGCCGCAGCGGGCGAGCTCCTCGGTGAAGACTGCGTCCGCCACGTAGCCGCCGTCGGAGCCGCCGTACTCCGCGGGGTACTTGAGGCCGAGGTAGCCGAGCTCCGCGCAGCGCGTGAAGACCTCGTT
>DAIOGP010000048.1:1429-8841 GCA_036745135.1 Solirubrobacteraceae bacterium | reverse complement strand
CGACTCGCCGAGGCCGGTGACGCGGTTGAACTCGCGCGACGCCGCCAGGGCGGGCAGGGCCGTGCACGTGGCGCCCCCGATCTGCGTCGCCACCGCGCCGAGCTCTGGTCCAAGCGAGGCGGGCAGCGCCGCGAACATGTCGAGGAAGGCATGGAGCTCGCCGCGCTCGGCACTCATCCCGTCGCCGACGCTACCAGTCCGCTGCGAGGATGCGCGTGCAATCGCGCCGTCCACGCCGAACCGAGGAAGCCCGCCATGACACTCGTCGAGCAGCGCCCCGCCACCAGGACGCTCGCCGCGCTGTTCGCGCTCGTCGCCGTCGGCGTCGCCGGTCCCGCTGCGGGCGCTGCCGGCGCGCGCCCGGCAGCGCGCGGCGCGCCCGCGAAGGCCTCCGTCGGCGCCCGCGCGACCGGCGCACGGGCGACCGTCCCCGCGAGCCTCACGCGCGTCGAGAGCGCCGCCGAGGACGCGATCGACTTCCTCGAGCGCGGCCGGTCCGCGAAGGCGAGACAGGCGCTGGAGGCGCTGCGCCGGCTGGCGCACGGCCAGGCCGCGACGGACCTCGCCAAGGCCGGCGTGGCGCGGGCGAAGGTCCGCGCGCTGCAGCGCCGGGCCGATCGCGCGGCGTCGCTGTCGGCGCGCGGCGCCGCGGAACTCGAGGTGTCGCTGGCCGCGAACGCCGTGTCGCAGCTGATGCCCGGCCTCTACGCGAGCTACCGCGATCCGGTGCCGCCGACGGTCCTGAAGCTCGACTACCTCGATCGCGAGCTCCAGCTGCGCTCGCGCGCCGGGCAGCCGTCAGCGGTCAGCGCCCGGGTCAGGGACCTCACGGCGACGTGGACGAAGCTGCGCCCGGCCGTCGTGCGGGCCGGTGGCCGGAAGGCGGCGCTGGACTACGACGGGCACGTGCGCGCACTGCGGACGAACACGGCACCGGCGGCCGTGCAACGGCAGGCCGCCATCGGCCTCGAGCTCGTCGATCGGCTCGAGGACGTCTTCCGCGGGCGGTAGCAGGAGCGGCCGCAGTAGGGTGCGCGCGGTGAATCGACCGAGCCTCGCGCATCGCGCCGCCGCCGAGGGCCTCGCGGCGTTCGCGCTCGTCTTCGCCGGCTGCGGCGCGATCGTCGCCGACGACCGCTACCGGGGCACGCTCGGAGCGGTCGGCGTGAGCCTCGTGTTCGGGCTGATCATCATGGCGATGGTCTACGCGACCGGTCACCTGTCGGGCGCCCACATCAACCCCGCGGTGACGATCGCCTTCGTCCTCAGCCGCCACTTCCGCGCGCGCGACGCGCTCGCCTACGTCGCCGCGCAGCTCGCCGGCGCGACGGCCGGCGCGCTGCTGCTGCTCGCCGTCTGGACGAGCAAGCCGGCGAACCTCGGCGCCACCGTCCCCACGGTCGGCGCGGGCAGCGCGCTCGTGTACGAGGCGGTCCTGACGGCGATCCTGATGTTCGTGATCATGGCCGTGGCGACCGACACGCGCGCCGTCGGTGCCGGCGCGGCGATCGCGATCGGTGGGGCCGTCGGTCTCGACGCGCTGTTCGGCGGCGCGGTCACCGGCGCCTCGATGAACCCCGCGCGCTCGCTCGGCCCGGCGCTCGCGTCCGGCACGTGGACCGACTTCTGGGTCTACGTCGTCGGGCCGATCGGCGGCGCCGGAATCGGAGCGCTGCTCTACCAGCTCGTGCGCGGCGAGCACCCGGCCGACTATCCGAGCCAGGCGCCGGCCTAGATGGCCAGGGTCCTGTTCGTCTGCCTGCACAACGCCGGGCGCTCGCAGATGAGCCAGGCCCTGTTCGAGCAGGCCGCGGCGGGCCGCCACGACGCGCGCTCCGCCGGCACGACCCCGGGCGAGCGCGTGCACCCGGAGGTCGTCGTCGCCATGGCGGAGCTCGGCATCGACGTCGCCGACCGCGTGCCGCGCAAGCTCACCCAGGGGCTGGCCGAGTGGGCCGACGTCGTCGTCACGATGGGCTGCGGCGACGAGTGCCCCTACATCCCGGGCAAGCGCTACCTCGACTGGGACCTGCCCGACCCCAAGGGCCGGCCCGTCGAGGAGGTCTGCGCGACGCGCGACGAGATCGCCGCGCGCGTGCGCGAGCTGCTCGAGCAGCTCGACTCCCAGTCCGCCTGAGGAGCGGCGCGCGTGGACACGCAGGCCCGCGGCGCGGTACGGTCAGCGAGACGATGCCGCCAGCACGCAAGCCGAAGCGCACGACCGCCCGCAAGCGCGCGAGCGGACGCAGCCCCGACGGGCTGTTCAGGCTCGTCGCCCGCAGCGCGCTGGGCCCGTCTGGCGTCACCACCGTCCAGACGCCGCACGGCAAGCTCGCGGTCGGCATCGCCGACGGCAAGCCGTTCGCCGTGTCCAATCGCTGCCGCCACCTGTTCGCGTCGCTCGGCGAGGGCCACGTCACCGAGGACGGGTGCCTCGAGTGCCCGTGGCACCATGCGCGCTACGACGTCGCGAGCGGGAAGATGACGCGCGGCCCGCAGGGCGCGGCGTTCCTTGCCGTGCGCGAGGTCGTGCGCGGCTACACCAACACCGCCTTCCGGCTGGCGCGCCATCGCGTGATCGAGCGCGACGGCGTCCTCTACCTCGCCGAGTAGCGGCGTCGCCACCGGGCGAACCCGCCGGAGCGTCGATCAGTCGATCAGCGCGCCGCGCATGCGCGAGATCGCGATGCGCCACGTCACGAGCGCGAAGGCGATCAGCGCGGCGACGTGCGCGACGTCGACCGCGTCCAGCCCGAGCACGCAGCCGCGCACGACGGTCACGCAGTGGTACAGCGGGTTGACCTGCGAGAGGATCCGCGCCCACTCGGGCAGCTGGTCGATCGGGAAGAAGACGCCCGAGACGAGGAACAGCGGCGTGATCAGCGCGCTCGTCACGTAGTCGAAGTTGTTGATCGACTCGACGCTCGCGGCGATCGACAACCCGAGGCCCGCGAAGCCGATGCCAGTGATCAGGCCGACGAGCGGCACGAGCACGATCGTCGGCTCGGGGGAGAGGCCGAAGAACAGCGCGACGATCAGCGGCGACGTCCCGTAGACGCCGCTGCGCAGCCCGATCCACGCCATCTCCGCGGTCGCCAGCTCGTCGACGTCGACGGGCGCGGCGAGCATCGCGTCGTACGTGCGCTGGAAGCGGCGCTTGATGAACGAGCCGTACATCGCGGGGAGGACCGACGCGAAGAGCACCGCGTTGCCGACGATCCCCGTGCCGACGAACTGGATGTAGGTGAGGCCCCCGACGCGCTTGATCAGCGTGCCGAGGCCGAGGCCGAGGCCCAGCAGGTAGACCGTCGGCTCGAGCACGGAGGTGAACGTCGTCGAGCGCCAGTAGCGGACGAAGACGGTCGCGTCGCGGCTCATCACGCCGAGCACGGCGGCCGGCTCGAGCCGGCGAAAGCGCCGTTCGCGCGCGGCGGGCGTCGAGGAGGGCGTGGCGGCGCCGTCGGTCACTCGATCTCCTGCCCGGTCAGCGCGACGAACGCGTCCTCGAGCGTCGCCGGACGCCGCACCCCGTCGGGCAGCTCCCCGTCGAGCTCCTCCGCGCGCATGTACGCGAGCGCCGTGCCCGCGCGCCGCGTTAGCCGTCCGGCGGTCGCGGCCGCTGCCTCGAGTTCCCGCAGCCGGGCGGGCGGCCCGTAGGCCTCGAGCACCTCGCGCCCGGCGTGCCGGCGCACGATCTCGGCCGGCGGCCCGAGCTCGACGATCCGCCCGGCGGTCATCACGGCGACGACGTCCGCGAGCCGCTCCGCCTCCTCGATGTAGTGCGTCGACATCAGGACGGTGACGCCCTCGCCGCGGAGCCGGTCGATCAGCGCCCACAGCTCCTGGCGGATCTGCGGGTCGAGCCCGACGGTCGGCTCGTCGAGCAGCAGCAGCCGGGGCTCGTGCACGAGCCCGCGCGCGATCAGCAGGCGCCGGCGCATACCGCCCGAGAGCAGGTCGACGCGCGTGTCGGCGCGGTCGGCGAGGTTCGCGAGCTCGAGCACGCGCGCGATCGCCGCGGGGCGCTCCGGGTGCGGCACGCGGTAGAGCCGCGCGAACACCTCGAGGACCTCGCGCGTCGTGAGCTCGACGTCGAGGTTGTCGAGCTGCGGCACCACGCCCATGGCGCCGCGCGCCTGCTTGGAGTCCTCGGGGACGCGCCAGCCGAGCACGCTGATCTCGCCCGTGTCGGCGATCGCCTGCGCGGTGAGCATCCGCATCGTGGTGGACTTGCCGGCGCCGTTGGGGCCGAGCAGTCCGAAGCACGTGCCGGCGGGGACGTCGAGGTCGAGCCGGTCGACCGCGAGGATCGCGCCGAAGCGCTTCGCGACGCCGCGCATCGAGATGGCGGGCGGGGTGCAGGCGGCGGCGGTCATCGTCTGATGGTACGAGCGCGCGACCCCGGCCAGGCGTGTGCCATCGTGGGCCCGACGGGTCCGCGCGCGAGGAGGTCGTCCATGGCCGTCGACGTCGAGGTGCAGCAGCTGATCCAAAGGCCGCCCGCGGGGGTCGCCGCGTTCGTCATGGACCCGGCCAACGACCGCGCCTGGATCAGGGCGCTCAGCGAGGTGCGGGTCCTGACCGACGGTCCCGTGGGGCCGGGCACGCGGGTCGCGCGCAGCGCGCGCTTCCTCGGTCGCACACTCGAGTACGTCAACGAGATCGTCGAGTACGAGCCGCCGCACCGGTTGGCGATGCGCTCGGTCAAGGCGCCGTTCCCGATGACCGTCCGCTACAGCTTCGAGCCGGCCGGCGCGGGCACCCGTGTCGTAGTCGGAGCCGGCGGCGAGCCCGGGCGCTTCTACGGCCTGGCGCGCCCGCTGCTCGAGGTGGCGATGCGTCGCGCCATCGGGGGCGACCTCGAGCGGCTGCGCTCCGTGCTCGAAGCCTGAGGCCGCAGACGTCGATCGGCTCTGCCCGCCGGCAGCGCCGGCGCACACGCGGGTGCCGGCCGGCCGTTAGGGTCGTCCCCACGTACACGCGGGGACGAGGAGGAGGCCGCTGATGGCAACCGGATCGGCACTCAGCGCGCGCCGGCGCAAGGCGCTCGACGCGATCTGCGACACGTTCGCCCCGGGCGGTGCCGGCACGCCGTCGGCGTCCGCGCTCGGCGTCCCCGCAGCGGTCGCCGACGCGGTGGCGCTCAACCCGCGCGCATCCGAGCGCAGGCAGGTCGCCCAGCTGCTCGACCTGTGGAACTCGCCGCTGCTCACGGCGCTCGGCGGCGGCGGGCTCAAGCATTTCGACGAGCTCGCGCAGGAGGAGCGCGAGCGCGTGCTGCTGTCGTGGGCGGATTCGCGCGTGCCCCAGCGCCGGGCCGCCTTCCAGGCGCTGCGCAAGGGCGCGCTGCTCTTCTACTACATGCTGCCCGGCCCGGACGGCGGGCGCAGCCCGGTCTGGGACGCGATCGACTACAGCGGCCCGCTCGGCGCGCCCCCGACCCCGCCGGCCAAGGACCTGCGACCGCTGGCGGTCGAGCGCGACACGACGCTCGAGTGCGACGTGTGCATCGTCGGCTCGGGCGCGGGCGGCGGCACGGCGGCCGGCGTGCTCGCGGCGAAGGGGCTCGACGTCGTCATCCTCGAGGCGGGCGACTACTTCGCGGAGGAGGACTTCGACGGCTCGGAGCTCGGTGCGCTGACGCGCTACTACTCGCCCGCGCCGCAGGGGAGCCACGACCAGAGCGTCACGCTCGTCGCGGGCAGCTGCGTCGGCGGCGGCACCGTCGTCAACTACTCGACCTCGTTCCGGACGCCCGACGACGTGCGCGAGGAGTGGGCTGGGCACGGCGTGCCCGCGTTCGCGGCGGAGGAGTACACGCGCAGCCTCGACGCGGTCTGCGAGCGCCTCGGCGTCAACCAGGAGCAGTCGGGCCCCTCGGCCCGCGATCAGCTCATGCAGCGCGCGTGCGTCGAGCTCGGCTGGCACGTTGATGCGATGCCGCGCAACGTGACCTCGGCCTGCGACGGCGGGCGCAACTGCGGCTACTGCGGGCTCGGCTGTCGGCACGGCGCGAAGCAGTCGACCGCCAAGACCTGGCTCAGGGACGCGCAGGACGCCGACGCGCGGATCGTGGCGCGCACGCGCGCCGAGCGGGTGATCGTCGAGAACGGCGTGGCCCGCGGGGTGGCCGCGCGCACGGCGGACGGGCACGCGGTCACGGTGCGCGCGCGGGCCGTGGTCGCCGCCTGCGGCGCGCTGCACACGCCGGCGCTCTTGCGGCGTTCGGGTGTCCGGAACGAGAACGTCGGCAAGCACCTGAAGCTCCATCCGGTCACGGTCGCGTTCGGCGTCTTCGACGAGCAGATCAAGCCCTGGGAGGGCGCCATGCAGGCGCTCTACTCCGACGAGCACCGCTACCTCGACGGCGGCTACGGGGTCAAGTACGAGACCGGGCCGATGCACCCGCACCTGATGCTGCCGTTCGCGCCCTGGCGCGGCGGCCGCCAGCACCACGAGCTGATGGGCGCGCTCGCGCACACCTCGCCGCTGGCCGCGCTCGTGCGCGACCGCGACGGCGGTGAGGTGCGCGTCGGCCGCGACGGCGAGCCGGTCGTGCGCTGGCGCCTCTCCGACTACGACGCCGCGCACATGCGCACCGGGCTCGAGGGCGCGGCGCGGATCCTCGAGACCGCCGGCGCCGAGCGGATCTACTCGTCGCACGCGAAGCTCGTGAGCTACCGGCCGCGCGTCGACGGCGACCTCGCCCGCTTCATGCGCGACGCGGACGCCGCCGGCTACGGGCCGGGCCAGTGCCAGTACGGGTCGTTCCACCTGATGGGCACGGCGCGCATGGGCGGCACCCCGGCGACGTCCGCCTGCGCTCCGACCGGCGAGACGTGGGACGTGCGCGACCTCTACGTCTGCGACGGCTCGTCGTTCCCGAGCGCCTCCGGTGTCAACCCGATGATCTCGATCGAGTCGATCGCCCACATGACGGCGTCGGGGATCGCGGCGCGCCTGAGCTGAGCTGCGCCGACCGCTTTCGTCTCGGTTCAACGCGGCGCCGGCGGCTCGGGGCCGCGCGTCCGACGGTCGCTCAGCCCGTGCGCACGCCGCGGCCGACGACGTAGTGCGCCGCGTGGCGGCCGAGCGGCGTGAACGCGAGTCGGCGCTGCGCCTCCGGGCTCACGCCGAGCCGCTCCGCGAGCGCCGGCGCGATCGCCGCGCCGCCGACGCCGACCTCGCCGAAGCCGGCGGCGCCGAGCAACGAGCGGAGCTCGCGCGCGGTGAACGCGTGGCGGTAGAGCCCGCTGTCGAAGTAGCCGTCGCGCGCCCGCCGGATGTGGCCCAGCCACCGGTAGGCGAGCACGACGAGGACGCCGCCCGGTCGCAGCACCCGGTGCAACTCGCGCAGCGCCTGCAGCCGGAAGGCCTCGGTCGGGATGTGCTGCAGGACGCCGTTGGAGATC
>DAIOGP010000048.1:0-1329 GCA_036745135.1 Solirubrobacteraceae bacterium | reverse complement strand
GCGCAGGCGTCCTCGACGGCGCGCAGGTAGGCGTCGCCGCGCCGATGATCGTCGTAGACGTCCGCCTCGCGGTCGCGGATGGCGCGCTCGGCCTCGACGATGCGCTCTGGATCGGTCGACACGGTGTCGCAGCTTAGGAGCCCCGGCGGCCGGGGCCCGCGCCCCGACGGCGCTCGGCCGGCCGTCGCCACCCGCATAGGATCGCCCGCATCGTGACCAGGCCCGCACCGGCGCCGGTGGCGCCCCACACGCCGACGGTCCCCTACTGGCTCGACGAGCCCTACGCGGCACGCCCGGCGTTGGCCGGCGAGGTCCGCGCCGACGTGTGCGTGATCGGCGGCGGCATCGGCGGGCTGGCAGCGGCGTGGCACCTGTGCGACCGCGGCGCCGCCCCCGTCGTGCTCGAGGCGCGCACAGTCGCGAGCGGCGCGAGCGGCCGCAACGGCGGCTTCTTCATCGCCGGGCCCGCGCCGATGTACCACGATGCGCGCGCTCGCTTCGGGGCGCGCGCGGCGCGGATCTACCGCGCGACGCTCGACGCGCAGGAGGCGATGCTCGCGGTCGCCGCGCAGATCGGCGCGCGCGAGCACTTCCGCATCGACGGGATGCTGCGCCTCGCGGTCGACGCCGCCGAGGCGCAGGACGTCCGCGCCCATCACGCCGCGCTGCGCGCCGACGGGTTCGCGGGCGAGCTCGTCGCCGCCGCGGACCTGCCCGCGGCGGTGGCGCATCCGGACCGGCTGGGCCTGCGCCTGCCCCACGACGGCGGGGTGCACCCGGCGCGCTGGATCCGCGCGCTCGCCGACGCGGTCGAGCGGCGCGGGGCACGCATCTTCGAGGGGACGCGCGTCACCGGGCCACCCGAGCCCGCGGGCGCCGGCTTGACGCGCATCGTCACGAGATTGCCGGTGTGCAGTCCCTGGCCCTGCATGACGAATTCCCTATCGATCGTTCTCTGCTGCCGAACCACTCCCGCCTCCTTTCTCGCGCTCGAGGAGCCTGCGCTCCAGTTCCTTCACTCGTCTGAACAGTTCCGGCAGCATCGCCGTGTGGGCGGAGAGCCGCCGCGAAAGCGAATGCTCGCGCGCGGGATAGCCGGAAACGGCCGTGTTGGCCGGGACCGACTTGGTCACACCCGCCTGCGCCCCCAGCATGGAGCGGTCGCCGATCGTGAGGTGGCCGCCCACTCCAACCTGCCCGCCCATCACGACGCTGTTCCCAATTTCGGTGCTGCCCGAGATACCGGCCTGGGCGGCGATGACGGTGTCCTCGCCGACCACGACATTGTGGGCCACCTGGACCAGATTGTCGATCTTTGTCCCGCGCTTG
>DAIOGP010000047.1:1681-8925 GCA_036745135.1 Solirubrobacteraceae bacterium | reverse complement strand
TCGACGGCGTCGAAGAGCGCCTCCTTGTCCTCCTGCATGTCCTTGTTGTAGGTCAGCGGGAGGCCGTGGAGGACGCCCTGCAGCCGCGTCAGGTCGCTGAGCACGCGCGGGGCCTTCGCGCGCAGCAGCTCGGCCGCGTCGGGGTTCTTCTTCTGCGGCATGATCGAGGAGCCCGAGGCCCAGGCGTCCGCGACCTCGCAGAAGCCGAACTCCTCGCTCGACCACAGCACGATCTCCGCGCCGAGCCGGGAGAGGTGCGTGGCGCAGGTCGCGGCCGCGGCCAGGTAGTCGAGCACGAAGTCGCGATTGGACACGGCGTCGATCGAGTTCGGGACGACTCCGGCGAAGCCGAGCTCGCGCGCGACCAGCTGGCGATCGATCGCGAAGTTGACGCCGGCCAGCGCGCCGGCGCCGAGCGGCAGGCGATCGGCCTGCGCGCGCACGAAGCGGAAGCGCGCCCGGTCGCGATCCACCATCCAGGCGTAGGCGAGCAGGTGGTGGCCGAGGTAGACCGGCTGCGCCCGCTGGAGGTGCGTGTAGCCGGGCATCGGCCAGTCGAGGTGGCGCTCGGCGAGGTCGATCAGCGCGACCGCGAGCTCGCGCAGCGCCGCGACGGCGTGGTCGGCGCGCTCGCGAACGTAGAGCGCCATGTCGGTGGCGACCTGATCGTTGCGCGAGCGCGCCGTGTGCAGCTTGCCGCCGACGGGCCCGGCGAGCTCGGTCAGCCGGCGCTCGATCGCCATGTGGATGTCCTCGTCGTCGTCGCGAAACGGAAACGACCCGCCGCTGAGCTCGGCCGCCACGGCGTCGAGCCCCGCGTGGAGCTCGTCGCGCTCGGCCGCGGTGATGATGCCGCAGTGGGCGAGCATCGCGGCGTGCGCACGCGACTGGGCCACGTCCTGGGGCCAGAGGCGGCGATCGAAGGCGAGCGACGCGTTCAGCGCCCTGAAGGCAGGGTCCTGGGGCTCGGAGAAGCGCGACACGAGGCGGCGCAGTCTACGGCGCGTGCAGGTGCACGATCTGCGCGACCTGCGCGGCGAGCGCGCACCCGAGCAGGTAGAGCGAGACGCCCCAGCCGGCGTAGGCGTTGCGTGCGCGCGGGTAGAGCCGGCTCTCCGGGTCGCGTCCGACCGACCACGCGACGGGCACCAGGAACGCGAGCCCGAGGACGATGAGGACCCACGGCGCCCACCCGCTCAGGTGGCCGACGTCGAGCCGGAACTCGTGCGCGATGATCGCAATCGCGCGGTGCCACAGCACCCACGGCAGCAGGGCCGCCATCAGCAGCCCGCAGGTGCCGAGGCGTCGCGCCTGCCGGCGACGGCGCTCGTCACGTCCGAGGGGGCGACGGGCCATGGCGGCGATGATCGCACGAGTGGGTGCGGGGAGCCATCGCCCCTGGCGACCCGGACTGCCGCGGTGGACGAGTTGACAGTTGACAGCTGACAGAACGACCCCAGCAGCCGTCGAGCTTCGCTCAACTGTCAGCTGTCAACTGTCAACTGAACAGCGCTTCGCGCAGCGCCTCGGCCACCCTCCCCACCTGTCCTTCCGTGAGCCCGGGGAAGAACGGCAGCGCGATCGAGCGCGCGGCCACGTCCTCGCACACGGGGAACTCGCCCGGCCGGTGGCCGAAGGCCTCGCGGTAGTAGCTCATCAGGTGGATCGCCGGCAGGTAGGGCTTCGAAGCGACGCCCCGCGCGCGCAGGCGCTCGACGACGGCATCGCGCTCGATGCCGCGCGGCACCTGCACGACGAAGACGAACCAGCCGCGCACGTGGCCGCCCGCGTCGGCGCACGGCAGCCCGAGCCCGTCGATGCCCACGAGCGCCTCCCGGTATGCGGCCGCCGCGCGGGCGCGGTCGGCCAGCAGCCCGTCGAGCCGCGTCAGCTGGGCGAGCCCCAGCGCGCAGGCGACGTCGGACAGGCGGTAGTTGAACCCCAGGCGGTCGTGATCGAGCCAGTCCATGTTCGGCGCGCGGCCCTGATTGCGCTCGGCGTCGATCCGCTCCTTGAGCGCCGGGTCCCCGACGGTGACCATCCCGCCCTCGCCGGTCGTGAGCTGCTTGTTCGCGTAGAAGCCGAACACGGCCGGATGGCCGCGCGCGCCGACCGCCACGCCGTCGGCGTGGACGGCGCCGAGCGCCTCGCAGGCGTCCTCGACGAGCGGCAGCCCGAGCCGCTCGAGCGCCGGCGTGTCGGCAGGCCAGCCGAAGATGTGCACCGGGAGCAGCGCGCGCGTCCGCGGCGTGACGGCCGCGGCGGCCGCCGCGGGGTCGATGCACAACGTGACCGGGTCGATGTCGACGAACACCGGCCGCGCGCGCTCGTAGACGATGACGTTGGCCGAGGCGACGAACGAGAACGGGCTCGTGACGACCTCGTCGCCGTCGCGCACGCCCACGGCGCGCAGCGCCAGGTGGAGGCCGGCCGTCCCGCTGGAGACGGCGCTCGCGTGGCGCGCGCCGAGCCGTGCCGCGAACGCCCGCTCGAACGCCGGCACGCGCGGACCGAGCGAGAGCTGGCCGGAGCGCAGCACCTCGAGCACGGCGTGCTCCTCGGCGGCGCCGATGACCGGGCGCGCCAGCGGGATCGGCTCGGCGGCTGCCGGCGGACCCTCCGGCGCCGTCGCGTCCGCGCCGCGGGCCTCGCTCACGTCCGCGCGGCCCGCGCCGCGCGCGTGTGCTGCGGGCGCCCCGGCTGCATCCCGTACTCGAGCGAGTCGACCAGCGCGTCCCAGGAGGACTCGATCACGTTCTCCGAGACCCCGATCGCGCCCCACAGGTCCTGGCCGTCGGAGGCGTCGAGCAGCACGCGCGTGATCGCGCCCGTGCCCTTCGTCTCGTCGAGGATGCGCACCTTGAAGTTGACGAGCTCGATGTCCTTCAGGTGCGGATGGATCTCGCCGATGGCGTCGCGCAGCGCGCGGTCGAGCGCGTTCACGGGACCGTTGCCCTCGGCCGTGCGCACGTAGCGCTCGCCGCCGACCCAGATCTTGATCGTGGCCTCCGTCTGCACGCGGCCGTCGGCCTGCTTCTCCACGATCACGCGCCACGACTCGAGCCGGAAGAGCGGCTCGTAGAGGCCGGCTTCCTTGCGCAGCAGGAGGTCGAACGAGGCGTCCGCGGCTTCGAAGTGGTACCCGGCGTGCTCGAGCTCCTTGACGCGCTCGACGACCCGCGTGGCCGTCGCGTCGTCGAGCTCGACGCCGGCTGCCGCCGCGCGCTCCTGCACGGTCCCCTTGCCCGAGAGCTCGGAGATCAGGAGCTCGCGGTGGTTGCCCACGAGCGCGGGGTCGAGGTGCTCGAAGGTCGCCGGATCGGCGCGCACGCCGGCGACGTGCATGCCGCCCTTGTGCGCGAACGCGTTCTTCCCGACGTAGGGCTGGTTGGGGTCGGGCGCGACGTTGAGGAGCTCGTCCACGTAGTGGGCGGCCTCGGTGAGCATCGCGAGCCGCTCCGCCGGCAGGCAGTCGTAGCCGAGCTTCAGCTGGAGGTTCGGGATGATCGAGACGAGGTTGGCATTGCCGCTGCGCTCGCCGATCCCGTTCATCGTCCCCTGGACCTGGGTCGCGCCCTCCGCCACGGCCGCGAGCGAGTTGGCGACCCCGCACTCGGCGTCGTTGTGGCAGTGGATCCCGATCCGCACGCCGCCGAGCGCGGCGACCGCCGCGCGCGTCGCGTCGGCGACCTGCCCCGGGAGCGAGGAGCCGTTCGTGTCGCAGAGGCATACGGTCTCCGCGCCGGCGCCGGCGGCCGCCCCGAGGCACGCGAGCGCGTAGTCGCGGTCCGCGCGATACGCGTCGAAGAAGTGCTCCGCGTCGTACACGACGCGCTTGCCCTGCCCGACGAGGAACGCGACCGACTCGGCGATCATCGCCAGGTTCTCCTCGCGCGAGACCTTGACGACCTTCTCGAGGTGCAGCGGCCACGTCTTGCCGACGAGCGTGCAGACGGGCGCGAAGCAGGCGGCCAGGATGCGCAGGCCCGGGTCGTCGGCGGCGGCGAGGTCGCGTCGGCGCGTCATCCCGAACGCCGCCACCTCGGCGTGCGCGAGGCGCTCGGAGGCGAGCAGCTCGAAGAGCTCGAGCTCCTTGGGGTTCGAGCTCGGGAAGCCGGCCTCGATCAGGTCGACGCCCAGGTCGTCGAGCTTGCGCGCCACGCGCACCTTCTCCTGCGCGGAGAGCGTCATGCCCTCGCCCTGCATCCCGTCGCGCAGCGTGGCGTCGTAGAGCTGGATCTTGACCGGTGTCATGTGCTGGTTCCTTTCGCGCTCGGGGACGGAACTCCGGCAGCGGTCAGCGCGAGCGCCGGACCGCCCCGGTGATTCGCCCCTCCGAGCGCAGTCGGCTCATGCCGTCCGCGTGGGAACCGCCACGACGTCGAGCCACGCGCGGTAGCGCTCGCCGCGCCCGTGTAGCGCGTCCTCGAAGGCCGCCTGCACCGCGCGCGTGACCGGCCCAGGCTTGCCGCCGCCGACCTGCCGGTCGTCGATCTCGCGGACGGGCACGAGCTCGGCCGCCGTGCCGGTCAGGTAGATCTCGTCGGCGAGGTAGAGCTCGGCGCGCGCGATGTCGCGCTCGACGATCTCGTAGCCGAGGTCGGTCGCGATCTGCATCGCCGACTTGCGCGTGATGCCGTCGAGGATCGAGGCCCCCTGCGGCGGCGTGAAGATCTTGCCGTCGCGCACGACGAAGATGTTCTCGCCGGTGCCCTCGCAGACGAAACCGCGCCCGTCGAGCAGGATGCCCTCCTCGTAGCCGCCCTTGGTGGCCTCGATCTTGGCGAGCACGCTGTTGAGGTACTGCCCGGAGGCCTTCGAGTGCGGGATCAGCGACTCGGACCCGATCCGCCGCCACGACGAGACCTTCGCGCGCACGCCGGTGCGCTTGCTCTCGTCGCCGAGGTAGGCGCCCCACTGCCACATCGCGATCGCGACGTCGATCGGCGCGTCCAGCGGGTAGAGGCCCATCTGGCCGTAGCCCCGGTAGACGAGCGGCCGGATGTAGCACGACGTCAGGTTGTTGCGCGCGATCAGCTCGTGGGTCGCGAGGCGCAGCTCCTCGATCGAGTAGGGCAGCGGCATGTAGTAGAGCTCGGCCGAGCGACGCAGCCGGTCGAGGTGGTCCGCATGGCGGAAGATCGCCGTGCCGAGCTCCGTCTCGTAGGCGCGAATGCCCTCGAAGACGCCCGTCCCGTAGTGCAGCCCGTGCGTGAGCACGTGAACCTTCGCGTCCTCCCAGGCGACGAACTCCCCGTTCATCCAGATGAGGTCCGCTTGGTTCACCGTGGCTCCTTAGAGATTGGCGAGGACGGCCCGCGTGGCCTCCTCCGTGGACGCGCCGCCCCCGAGGTCCGCGGTCCGCAACCCCGAGCCCAGCGCGCGATCGACGGCCGATTCTACCGCCGCGGCCGCGTCCTCCCGGGCGAGTCCGTGCCGGAGCATCAGCGCGACCGAGAGGAACATCGCGAGCGGGTTGGCGGTGCCCGTGCCGGCGATGTCGGGAGCCGACCCGTGCACCGGCTCGAACAGGCCGGGGCCGTCGCCGCCCAGCGAGGCGCTCGGGAGCATCCCGATCGACCCGGTGAGCATCGCGGCCTCGTCGGAGAGGATGTCGCCGAACATGTTCTCGGTGAGGATCACGTCGAAGTGGCGCGGCGCCGAGATCAGCTGCATGGCGGCGTTGTCGACGAGCAGGTGCTCGAGCAGCACGTGCGGGAACTCCTCCGAGTGCACGCGCCCCACGACCTCGCGCCACAGGCGCGAGGTCTCGAGCACGTTGGCCTTGTCGACGCTCGTGACGCGGCTGCGCGCGAGCTCGAACGCCGTGCGCGCGATGCGCTCGATCTCCCCCACCGTGTAGACGCAGGTGTCGAACGCGCGCTCGCCCTCGCGTCCGCGCTCGCCGAAGTAGATGCCCCCGGTGAGCTCGCGCACGACGAGCATGTCCGTGCGCTCGATGAGCTCGCGCTTGAGCGGGCTGGCGTCGTACAGCGCCGGCAGCGGGCGCACCGGCCGCAGGTTCGCGTAGAGGCCGAGCTCGCGGCGGATCCCGAGCAGCCCCTGCTCCGGGCGGGGCTTGGCGGGATCCGTCGTGTCCCACTTCGGCCCGCCGACGGCGGCGAGCAGCACGGCGTCGGCGGCGCGGCCGGCGGCGAGCGTCGCGTCGGTCAGCGCGGTGCCGTGGGCGTCGATCGACGTCCCGCCGAAGACGTGCTCCTCGACCTCGAACTCGCCGACGGCGCGCAGGACCTCGAGCGCCGCGGCCATGATCTCGGGGCCGATCCCGTCGCCGGGCAGCGTGACGATCCGGGGCGCGGACATGGCGGCGGAGCTTAGTGCGCGCCCAGCCGACGAGCTGTGCGCTGCGCCGGATCCGGACGGCGAAGGCGCTACCCTCGGCTGCCGTGACCCGCGCAGCTCCCGCACCGATCCTGCGCCCCCGCTTCCGTGGCACCTCGCACCAGTGGGCGTGCCTCGTGTTCCTCGTGCTCGGCATCGTGCTCGTCGCGACCGCGCCGGGCGGCCGGGCGGTCGTCGCCGCCGGGATCTACGCGGCGAGCGTCGTCGCCCTGTTCGGCACGAGCGCCGTCTACCACCGGGTCTCGTGGGCATCCGCGTCCGCTCGGCGGCGGATGCGCCGGCTCGACCACTCGATGATCTTCCTGCTGATCGCCGGGACCTACACGCCCTTCGCGCTGCTCGTGCTGGAGGGTGGCCTCGCGACCGCGATCCTGATCGTGGTCTGGGCCGGGGCGGCCGGCGGCGTCGTGCTCAAGCTCCTGTGGATCGACGCGCCCGGCTGGTTGACCGCGCTCGTCTACGTGGCGCTCGGCTGGGTGGCCGTCGCTGTGTTCCCCCAGCTCCTGCACGGCCTCGGCGTGACCGCGGCCATGCTCGTCGCCCTCGGCGGCGTGCTCTACACGCTCGGCGCCGTGGTCTACGCGCTCAAGCGGCCGGACCCCTCGCCGCGCGTCTTCGGCTACCACGAGATCTTCCACGCGCTCGTGATCGTCGCCGCCGGGCTCCAGTACGCGGTCGTCGCGTTCTGGGTCCTTCCCGGAGCCCGCTGAGTCAGTCGGGCGGCGGCTCGGGCGGCCGCCCGCGCTGGTGCTCGTCGGCGGGCGCCGAGCGGAACACGAACCACCACAGCGCGAACAGGACGACGTAGCCGAGGACGAGGCTCGCCGCCACCGCGATCGTGAGCCCGGTGCTGGCGGCGAACGGCACGTGGGCGGGGGCGG
>DAIOGP010000047.1:0-1581 GCA_036745135.1 Solirubrobacteraceae bacterium | reverse complement strand
CCGCCGACGAGCAGCGTCGTGACGATCGACTCGCGCCAGGCGTCGAGGTCGTGGCGGATCTTGTCGGCCGAGCCGATCAGGGCGAGCCCCTCGACCAGCTTCGTGGGCACGGCGGCTGCCGCCTCGTCCTTCTTGCCGTCGAGGTAGAGCTCCTGGATGCGGCGTGCCTCGTCCGCGAAGCCCATGCGCACCGCCACGTTGTGGTGGAAGTTCGCCTCGCGTGCGCCCATCCCGCCGAAGTACAGGGCGTACATCGGCCGCAGGAAGTCCGCCGCCTGCTCGACGTCGTCGTGCACGATCACCGGGACGGTGGCGGCGACCTCGAAGTCCGCGGCCGCGTGCCGGGCCGTCGGGCGGGCGAAGCCCTCCGTGAGCGCGTCGCGGTAGAAGTCGGCGTGGTGGGGTGAGAAGAAGAGCGCGAGCCAGCCCTCGCAGAGCTCGGCCGCGAGCGCGACGTTCTTGGGACCCTCGGCGCCCAGGAAGATCGGGATCTCGGCGCGCACCGGATGGATCGTCGACTTCAGCGGCTTGCCGAGCCCCGTTCCGTCGGGGAGCGGCAGCGGGTAGTGCGGGCCGTCGTTCGTGACCCTGTCGCCGCGCGCGATCACGTCGCGAACGATCTTCACGTACTCGCGCGTCCGCGCGAGCGGCTTCGCGAACGGCATGCCGTACCAGCCCTCGACCACCTGGGGCCCGGACACGCCGAGCCCGAGGATGAAGCGACCGCCCGAGAGGTGGTCGAGCGTCATCGCCGCCATCGCGGTGGCGGTCGGCTGACGCGCCGAGAGCTGCATGATCGCGGTGCCCAGGCGGACGTTGCGCGTCGACGCTCCCCACCAGGCGAGCGGCGTCAGCGCGTCGGAGCCGTAGGCCTCGGCGGTCCAGATCGAGTCGAACCCGAGCCGGTCGGCCTCGGCGATCGCCTCCGTCACGCCGTCGGGCGGGCCCCCGCCCCAGTAGCCGGTGTTGAGGCCGAGCTTCAGCGTGCGTCCTGCCGGCATCGGGGCAACCTATCGTGCCGGGGGGCCGGGCGGGCAGCTGGCAGTTGGCAGCTGGCGGCTGCGGGACCGACGCGTCAGAGCGCGGTCGTCACCGGGCCGGAGCGCTCGCGCTTGCGCTCGTAGGCGGCGATCGCGTCGTCCTGCTGCAGCGTGAGCGCGATGTCGTCGAGCCCGTTCAGCAGCCGGTGCTTGAGGTCGGCGTCGATCTCGAACGGCACGACGCGGCCGGCGAAGCGCACCTCCTGCGCCGCGAGGTCGATCTCGCCCTCCCCCGCCGCGCCGAGCGCCCGCGCGTCCGCCTCGGAGACGACCACCGGTAGCAGCCCGATCTTGGTGCAGTTGGAGTAGAAGATGTCGGCGAAGCTCGGCGCGACGACGGCCCGAAACCCGTAGTCCTCGAGCGCCCACGGCGCGTGCTCGCGCGAGGAGCCGCACCCGAAGTTGCGCCCCGCGACCAGGATCGGGTTCGTGGGCAGGTTCCAGCCCGGCTCCTTGGCCCAGTCGAAGAACAGGTACTGGCCGAACCCCGTGCGCTCGACGCGCTTGAGGAACTGCTTGGGGATGATCTGGTCGGTGTCGA
>DAIOGP010000046.1:5945-9020 GCA_036745135.1 Solirubrobacteraceae bacterium | reverse complement strand
TTGATCGACAGGACGCCGGTGTCGATCGCGCGCGCGACGCGCAGCGCCCGCGCGCCGTCACGCGTCCAGATCGAGCCCGAGAGGCCGTACGGGGTGTCGTTGGCGAGCGCGATCGCCTGCGCCTCGTCGGCGAACGGGATGACGCACGCGACCGGTCCGAAGATCTCCTCGCGCGCGGCGCGGTCGGTGTTGGCCACCGGCGCCAGCACGGTCGGCGGGAACCAGTAGCCGGGGCCGTCGGGCACCGAGCCGCGGATCGCGACCGGCGCGCCCTCGGGCACGTAGCTCGCCACGCTCTCGCGCTGCCCGGCGGAGATCAGCGGACCCATCTGCGTGCGCTCGTCGAGCGGGTCGCCGACGCGCAGCTCGCCCATCGCCGCCTCGAGCGCCGCCATGAACGGCTCGTAGACGCGCTGCTCGACGAGGATCCGCGAGCGCGCGCAGCAGTCCTGCCCGGCGTTGTCGAAGACCGCCAGCGGCGCCGCGGCCGCGGCGCGCTCGACGTCCGCGTCGGCGAACACGACACTCGCCGACTTGCCGCCGAGCTCGAGCGTGACGCGCTTGATCGTGGCGGCCGCGGCGGCGGCGATCCCGCGGCCGACCTCGGTCGAGCCGGTGAACGCGATCTTCGCCACGTCGGGGTGCTCGACGAGCCGCTGTCCGCACACCCGGCCCGGACCGACGACGACGTTGACGACGCCCTCGGGGATGCCTGCTTCGCGCGCGATGCGCTCGAACTCGAGCGCGGTCAGCGGCGTCAGCTCGGCCGGCTTGAGGACGACGGTGTTGCCCGCCGCGAGCGCCGGCGCGAGCTTCCAGGCGGCGATCGTCAGCGGGAAGTTCCACGGGACGATCAGCCCCACGACGCCGAGCGGCTCGCGGAACGTCATGTCGATCCCGCCCGCGACCGGGATCGTGTCGCCGAGCAGGCGCTCGGGTCCGGCGGCGTAGTAGCGGAAGGTCTCGATCGCCATGCCGATCTCGCCGCGCGCGCTCGCGATCGGCTTGCCCGCGTTGCGCGCCTCGAGCCGCGCGAGGTCCTCGCGGGCCGCGTCGAGCGCATCCGCGAGGTCGCGCAGCAGCGCGGCCCGCGCGGCCGGCGCGACGCGCCGCCAGGCCGGGAACGCCGCCTTCGCGCGCGCGACCGCTGCGTCGGTCTCCGCGACCCCTGCCTGCGGCAGCTCGGCCATGACCTGCTCGGTCGCCGGCTCGCGCACCTGCAGGGTGGCGCTCACGCCGACGCCGCCCGCTCGCGCGCCTCGGCGACGAACGTCGCGATCACGCGCGAGAGCTCGTCGGCCTCCGGGTGCCACTGCACGCCGAGCGCGAAGCGCCGGCCCTGCGCCTCGAGCGTCTCCGGCAGGTCGTCGAGCGTCGCGCGCCCGGTGACGACGAGCCCCTCGCCGACCGCGTCGATGCCCTGGTGGTGGTGGGACTTCGTGACGTGCAGCTCCTCCCCCGCGGCGCGCGCCGCGAGCGAGCCGGGCTCGAGCCGCACGTCGTGCTCGCTGCCCTCGAACGTGCCGACCGCGCGGCGGTGGTGCTCGTGGCCGAGGCGCTCCGGGAGGTGCTGCTCGAGCGTCCCGCCGGCCGCGACGTTCATCACCTGCATGCCGCGGCAGATCCCGAGGAACGGGATGTCGCGCGCGAGCGCGCGCCGCACGAGCGCCAGCTCGAAGGCGTCGCGCTCGGGCACCGTGCCGTGCGTCTCGGGGTGGGGCTCGGCGTCGTAGGTCGCCGGGTCGACGTCGGCGCCGCCGGCGAGCAGCAGGCCATCAAGCCCGTCGAGCAGCTCGTCGGGAGCCTCGATCGCCGCCGGGTCGGGCGGCAGCAGCAGCACGAGCCCGCCCGCGCGCTGCACGGCGTCGACGTACGCGCGCGGCAGCAGCACCGCCTCCTGGTCCCACACGCTCCACTGCGCCCGCTCGAGCGCGGTGCAGATGCCGATGCGGGGTCGCCTCACAGGCGCTCGAAGCCCCGGAAGCGCTCCCAGTCGGTGACCGCCGCGTCGAACGCGGCGAGCTCCACGCGAGCGTGGTTGAGGTAGTGGTCGACGACCTCCTGCCCGAAGGCCTCGCGCGCGACCGCGCTCGAGGCGAAGCGGTCGTGGGAGTCGCGCAGGGTCGACGGCACGCGGGGCTTGTCGGAGGCGTAGGCGTTGCCCTCGTAGGGCGGCTCGAGCGCGAGCTCGTTGTCGACCCCGTGCAGGCCCGCGGCGATCATCGCGCTCAGCGCGAGGTAGGGGTTGACGTCCGCGCCGGGCAGCCGGTTCTCGACCCGCGTGCTCGCGCCGTGCCCGACCACGCGCAGCGCGCACGTGCGGTTGTCGTTCCCCCACGCGATCGCCGTCGGCGCGAACGACGCCGGCTGGAACCGCTTGTACGAGTTGACCTGCGGGGCGTAGAACAGCGTGAGGTCGGCCATGCAGGCGAGCTGCCCGGCGACGAAGCGGCGGAACGTCTCCGGCTCGTCGGCGAACAGCGGCGTCCCGTCGGCGCGACGCAGCGAGAGGTGGATGTGGCACGAGTTGCCCTCGCGCTCGTCCCACTTGGCCATGAACGTGATCGACTGGCCCTCCTGGGCGGCGATCTCCTTCGCGGCGTTCTTGTAGAGCGAATGCTCGTCGGCGGTCCGCAGCAGCGGGCCGAAGCGGAAGTTGATCTCGTGCTGGCCGAGGTTGCACTCGCCCTTGGAGTTCTCGACCGTCAGCTCGGCGGCGGTCATCGCGTTGCGGATGCGCCGGATCAGCGGCTCGACGCGCGCCGTCCCGAGCATCGAGTAGTCGACGTTGTAGAGGTTCGCCGGCGTCATGTCGCGGTAGCTGCGCTGCCACGCGTCCTCGTAGCTGTCGCGGAAGACGATGAACTCGAGCTCCGTCGCGCCGTGCGCCTCCCAGCCCCGCTCCGCGAGGCGGGCGAGCTGGCGACGCAGCATCTGGCGCGGCGAGGCGACGACGTCCGAGCCGTCGGCCCAGACGATGTCCGCCATGCAGAACACGGTCGCCTCGTGCCACGAGATCGGGCGCAGCGTGTCGAGGTCCGGGCGCATCACGAAGTCGCCGTACCCGCGATCCCA
>DAIOGP010000046.1:4057-5845 GCA_036745135.1 Solirubrobacteraceae bacterium | reverse complement strand
TCGAGCGCCCTCGCCGCGTCGGCCGCGTCGATCATCCGCAAAGGTATGCGCGCCCGGCCATATCGACCGCCAATCTATGGCGCGCCCGGGATACCTGTCAACGCCCCGCGCCGCCCGGCTCGCGCTCGTCGGGCATCAGTCCGACGAGGATGTGCTCGGTCCCCTCGAGGTGGCGCCGGATGAGACGGGCGGCGCGCGCCGCGTCACCGGCGCGCAACGCCGCGACGAGCTGCGCGTGCTGGGCGTTGGAGCGCATCAGCACCTCCTGGGGGTGCGCGATCCGCGCGAGCAGTTCGCTCATGTCACCCTGGACCTCGGTCATCGCGGCCACGAGCCGCGCCGAGGCCGCGGCCTCGGCGAGCGCGATGTGGAAGCGAACGTCCGCGCGGCGATACGCCTCGAAGCGGCGGCCCGCCACCGCCATGCGCTCGACGAGCGCCCCGAGGCGGTCGAGCGCGCGCGGCGTCGCGCGCTCGGCGGCCAGCACCACCGCGCCGAGCTCGACCGCGACCCGGTAGTCGAGCACGGCCTGCCATCCGGCCCGGCTGATCGCCTCGGCGGGGTGGCCCGCGAGCGGCGGCCGGTCGGCCACGAAGGTGCCCCCGCCGCGGCCGCGCACGGAGTGCAGGTGCCCGCTCTGCACGAGGGCCGTCAGCGCCTGGCGCAGCGTCGAGCGCGAGATGCCGAGCTGCTGGGAGAGCTCGCGCTCGGGCGGCAGCTGCGTTCCCGGGTTGAGCAGCCCGAGCTTGATCGCGGTGCCGAGCCGCTCGACCGTCTCCTCGAAGGTCGTCGGCGACTGCACCGGCTCGAAGACGGCGGTGACCGCCGAGCTCCCCTCCATACCGCGAACGCTATCCGGCCGGCGCCCATCCGTCACGGCGCGGTGGACCGAGGTGCGGCCGCGAGCCCGACCGACTTAGGATGCAGCCCGATGCCCGCCTCCGCAGCCACGCACGCCTACGCCACGGTCAACCTCGTCGTCGCCGAGGGCGCCGCCACGATCGAGCTCAACCGGCCCGCCGCGCTCAACGCGTGGGACACCCAGCTGGGGCTCGACCTGCTCGACGCCGTCGAGCGGGTCGCGGCCGACGACGCGGTGCGCGCGGTCGTGATCCGCGGCGCCGGGCGCGCGTTCTCCTCGGGCGCCGACCTAAAGGCGGGCTTCGAGCCGACGCCTGCCGGCCACCCGGACGTCGGGACCGCGCTGCGCGAGCGCTACCACCCGATCATCGCGGGCATTCGCCGCATGGACAAGCCGGTCGTCGCGGCCGTGCACGGGCCGGCCGTCGGCATCGGCTGCTCGCTGGCGCTCGCGTGCGACCTGATCGTGGCCGCCGAGTCCGCGTACTTCCTGCTCGCGTTCGTGAACATCGGCCTGATGCCCGACGGCGGGTCGACGCTGCTCGTCCCCGCCCGCGTCGGCCACACGCGCGCGGCCGAGCTCGCGCTGCTCGGCGAGCGGCTGCCGGCGCGCGACGCGCTCGCGTGGGGGCTCATCAACCGCGTGCACCCCGACGACGAGCTCGACGCCAACGTCGCCGCGCTCGTGGCCAAGCTCGCGGCCGGCCCGACCCGCGCCTACGCGCTGGCGAAGCGGGCGCTCAACGCCTGGCTCTACGCGCGCATGGACGAGCAGCTCGAGCTCGAGGCCGCGGGGCAGGCCGAGCTCGCCGCCTCGCCGGACTTCGTCGAGGGCGTCACCGCGTTCCTCGAGAAGCGCCCGGCGCGCTTCGCCGGCGCCTGACCCGCGCCGACGACGCAGCTCGACGCAGCGGCCGACCGGCGCGG
>DAIOGP010000046.1:0-4047 GCA_036745135.1 Solirubrobacteraceae bacterium | reverse complement strand
CGTTCCTCGAGAAGCGGCCGGCGCGCGTTGCCGGCACCGGACCGCGCCGACACGCGCTCGACGCCGCGGTCGACCGGCGCGGCGCGCTACGCGGCCGGCTCCGGCTCGGCGTCGGGATCCGGATCGAGGAGCGCGGCGCGCAGCGCCCGCGCCTCGTCGTCGAGCAGGCGGCCCCACGACAGCTCGGCGTCGAGCAGGATCCGGCGCTTGACCTCGAGCACCGTCCAGCGCGGCACCGCCGCGATCCCGGCTGCCACCTCGAGCGCGCGATCGCGGAGGGCGGCGGGCTCGCACACCTCGCTCACGACGCCCAGCGCGAGCGCCCGCGCGGCATCGAGCGTCTCGCGCCCGAGGCACAGCCGGCGCGCGAGCGCCGGCGCCAGGACCGCGCGCGCCGCGGCGTAGCTCGGCGGAATGCCCCGGCCGAGCTCCGGGAAGCCGAAGGTCGCCGCGGTCGAGGCCACGCGGAGGTCGCAGAGCAGCGCAAGCGCGAAGCCCCCCGCGACCGCCGCGCCGTTGACGGCCGCGACGATCGGCAGCGGCGAGCGGGCCACCGCCTCGAATGCGCGCACGCTCGACTCCACGAGCTCCAGCCGGTGGGTTCGATCGCCGCCGAACTCGGTCGTGTCCATGCCCGAGCAGAAGGCATCGCCCGCCCCCGTCAACACGATGCAGCTGACGCCCGTGTCGGCGGCGAGCCCGGCGCACGCGTCGGCGAGCTCCCCGCGAAGCGCGATCGAGAGCGCGTTGCGCCGCTCGGGCCGCTGCAGCGTGACGAGCGCCACCGCGCCGTGACGCTCGATCGAGAGCAGGGCGGGCACGCCGGCCATCGTATTCGCGCCGTGACGACCCGACGGCGTGGTCGTACGCGAACACCGCTCCGTGGGAGGCCGCCCCGTACCGCCGTCCCGTGGATAGAATCGCGACCCCCGTGGGCCGTCCCCCGTCAATCCCCTCCCGACGCCGCCTGGTGACCGCCCTCGTGCCGGCGTTGCTGCTCGGGCTGCTCGTGCTCGCGCCGAGCGCGCTCGCCGACGTCTTCACCCCCGAGTCGGGTGGATCGCCCAACGCGGATCGCCTCGACACGCTCTACAAGGTCGTGCTCTACATCGCGATCGTGGTGTTCGTCGGCGTCGAGAGCGCGCTGCTCTACTCGCTGGTCAAGTTCCGCGCCCGCAAGGGCCGCGTCGCCGCGCAGATCCACGGCAACACGCGGCTCGAGCTCGCCTGGACGGCCGGCGCGGCGCTGATCCTCGTCGTCCTCGCGAGCGTCACGTTCGCCGAGCTGGGCAAGATCAAGAACCCCGACCGCTCGGGGCCGGGCGGCTTGAGCACGCAACTTGCGTCGCTCGACCAGAGCCCGGTACCTGGGGGCAAGGCCCTCAAGATCCAGGTCAACGGCCAGCAGTTCCTGTGGCGCTTCACCTATCCGAACGGCGTCTACGCGTACACGGAGATGGTCGTGCCGGAGAAGACGACCGTCACGCTCGACATCGTCGCCCAGGACGTGGCGCACTCCTGGTGGATCCCGAAGATGGGCGGCAAGTTCGACGCCGTGCCCGGGAAGACCAACTACGCGTGGTTCAAGGCGCCGGCGGCGGGCAAGACCTTCACGGGCCAGTGCGCCGAGCTGTGCGGCGCCGGCCACGCGACCATGATCGCTCGGGTGCGGGTCGTGACGGTGCCCGAGTTCCAGGCGTGGCTCGATCAGCAGAAGACCGCGATCGCCGCCACCCAGAAGGCCGGCGCCGCCGGGCGCCAGGCCGAGGAGGCCAACAAGCCGCTGCCCGGCGAGCCCCAGGCCGAGCCGACGACGCCCGCGCCGACGCCACCCTCGGCGGCGGCCGGCGGCACGGACCTCGCCGCCGGGCGCCAGGTCTTCACCGGCGCCGGCTGCGGCGCCTGCCACACGCTGGCCGACGCCGGGGCCGCGGGCAAGGTCGGCCCGAATCTCGACCAGGCGCTCGGCAAGGACCCGAAGTCGGCGATCCTCAGCCAGATCGTCGACCCCAACGCCTCGGTCGAGAAGCCCTACGTCGCCAACGTGATGCCCAAGACCTACGGCACGAGCCTGTCGAAGGCCGACCTCACGGCGCTCGTCGACTACATCTACCAAGTGACCAAGAAGTAGCCGGAGAGGATCGAAGATGGCCACCCCCGAAATCGTCGAGCGCCCCGTCCCCCAGGTCACCGTCGCGCGCGTCGAGCGCCGGCGGTCCGACTGGACGACCTGGGTCACGACGACCGATCACAAGAAGATCGGGATCCTCTACATCGTCACGACGTTCGTCTTCTTCCTGCTCGGCGGCGTCGAGGCCCTGCTGATGCGCATCCAGCTCGGCGCGCCCGACAACACGTTCCTGACGCCGCAGCGCTACAACGAGCTCTTCACGCTGCACGGGACGACGATGATCTTCCTGTTCGTCGTCCCGATGATGGCGGGGCTGGCGAACTATGTGATCCCACTGATGATCGGGGCCCGGGACATGGCCTTCCCGCGGCTCAACGCGCTCTCGTACTGGCTCGCCGTCGCCGGCGGCCTCGTGCTCTACGGCTCGCTCTTCTGGAACCCGCCCGAGTGCGGCTGGACGTGCTACGCGCCGCTCGCGGAGACGACCTACCTGCCCAACCACGGCGTCGACGCCTGGATCATCGCGATCCACCTCGTCGGCGCCTCGTCGCTGCTCAGCGCGGTCAACTTCATCGCCACGATCCACAACATGCGCGCGCCGGGCATGGGCTGGAGCCGCCTGCCGCTGTTCGGCTGGGCGATCCTCACCTACTCGTACATCATCGTGATCGTCACGCCCGTGCTGGCCGCCGCGCTCGCGATGCTGCTGATCGACCGCAACTACGGCGGCACGTTCTTCGACCCGTCCCAGGGCGGCTCGGCGCTGCTGTGGCAGCACGCCTTCTGGTTCTACTCGCACCCGGCCGTGTACATCATGGTCCTGCCGGCGTTCGGGATCATCTCCGAGGTCCTGCCGGTGTTCGCGCGCAAGCCGATCTTCGGATACCGGGCGATCGCCGCCTCGACCGTGGCGATCGCGTTCCTCGGCGTGCTCGTGTGGGCCCACCACATGTTCTCGACGCCGACGAGCACCGCCGTGCTGGCGTTCTTCATGCTCAGCTCGATGGTCATCGCGGTGCCGACCGGCGTGAAGGTCTTCAACTGGATCGCGACGCTGTGGCGCGGGACGATCGAGTTCAAGACGCCGCTGCTGTTCGCCGTCGGGTTCATCGCGATGTTCGTGATCGGCGGGATCACGGGCATCTTCCTCGCGATCTTCCCGATCGACTGGCAGCTCACCGACACCTACTTCGTCGTCGCCCACATGCACTACGTGCTGTTCGGCGGCGCGGTGTTCGGGATCTTCGCGGGCATCTACTACTGGTTCCCCAAGTTCACGGGCCGGATGCTCTCCGAGGGCCTGGGCAAGGCCTCGTTCTGGACGATGCTCGTCGGCTTCAACGTCACCTTCCTGGTCCAGCACTCGGCCGGGCTCTCGGGGATGCCGCGGCGCATCTACGAGTACGGCTCGAACGCCGGCTGGACGGGCTACAACCTCGCGTCGACGATCGGTTCGTTCGTGCTCGCGCTGGGCATCGCGCTGACGGTCGCCAACGTCGTGATCAGCCTGCGGCGCGGGGTCGTCGCCGGTCCGGACCCGTGGAAGGCGAACACGCTCGAGTGGTTCGTGACCTCGCCGCCGCCGGAGCACAACTTCGACGTGATCCCGCGCGTGCGCTCGGTCTCCCCGATGCAGGACGTCCGCCGCCAGCTGGCGCGGCAGGCCGGTCCGCCCGCGCGCCCGGCCGCGACGCCCGTGACCGCGGGCGCCGGCGTCGGCGCGCAGCCGGGCGACGAGGTCCAGGGCTGACATGGAGGCCTCGCGCCTCGCCCCCGCGCGCCCCGCGCTCGTCGCCCCGGGCGTGCGCCAGCTGCTGCTCGACTACGCCGCGCTGACGAAGCCGCGCGTGATGTCGCTGCTGCTGTTCACGACGGTGACGACGATGTACGTGGCCGGCACGCCGTCGCTGACGACC
>DAIOGP010000045.1:0-9057 GCA_036745135.1 Solirubrobacteraceae bacterium | reverse complement strand
AGACCAGATCCTGCCGCGCGTCGCCGCAGCCGCTGCGGCGGCGGAAGCGGAGGGCGGCGCGGCGCCGGAGGAGGCCCCGGAGGGCGCGGGCAGCCTCGACGACATGCCCGAGCTGGGGCTGTCGGAGGACGTTTTCGCGGGCGATCAGCCGGCGCCGGAGGCGGAGGCTGCGCCCGAGGCAGAGGCTGCCCCCGAGGCAGAGGCTGCGCCCGAGGCGGAAGTCGCGCCCGAGCCCGAGGCGGAAGTCGCGCCCGAGCCCGACGCGGAAGCCGCGCCTGAGCCCGACGCGGAAGCTGCGCCTGAGCCCGAGGCGGAAGCCGCACACGAGCCCGAGGCGGAGGCTGCGCCTGAGCCCGAGGCGGAAGCCGCACACGAGCGCGAGGGGAAGGCTGCGCCCGCGGCCGACGCCGCGCCGGCCGAGCCGCAGGGCTAGCCGCGCCAGGCGCGGTGGCAGTTCCGTTCATCGGGCTGACCGGAGCGATCGGCGCCGGCAAGTCGGAGGCCCTGGCCGCGCTCGACCGGCTCGGCGCCGCCACGCTCTCGACCGACGCGGTCGTGCACGAGCTCTACGCGAGCGACGCCGTGCGCGACGCCGTCGTCGAGCGCTTCGGCGCGTCGGTTGCGCCCGCCGGCGTCGTGGATCGGGCCGCGCTCGCCGCCCGCGCGTTCGCCGACGAGGAGGACCGGCGCTGGCTCGAGCGGCTGCTGTGGCCGCTGGTCGGCGAGCGGATCGCGCGCTGGCGCGAGGAAGTGGCTCGCGCCACTCCGGCCCCGCGCGCGGCGGTCGTCGAGGTGCCGCTGCTGTTCGAGTCCGGGATGGAGGCCGCCTTCGACGCCACGCTCGCGATCGTCGCGGCCGACGACGTCCGCGCCGCTCGCGCTGCGGCTCGCGGTCACACGGCGCTCGCCGAGCGCAGCGCACGCCAGCTCTCGAGCGCGGAAAAGGCGCAACGAGCGACGTTCGTGATTGTCAACGACGGCAGCCTCGCGGAGCTTGCCGACAAACTGTCGGACGTGCTTGCAACCCTCTCGTCATGAGCGCCCGGCTCGCCAGCGCCCACGCTCGAGCGGCCGGCACGCGCGGCCGCGGCATCGCCGCGCGACGGCGTCGTCGTGCGCTCTACGCCGGGGCTGCGGCCATCCTGGTCGCCGTGGTCGCGGTCACGATCGCGCCGCTGTTCGGCACGGCCGTCAAGGAGCTCGCGCTGCCGCTGCGCCACGAGGACATCATCCGCCAGCAGGCGCGGGAGAAGGATCTCGATCCCGCCCTGATCGCCGGCGTGATCTACGCGGAGTCGCGCTTCCGCGACCAGACGTCACCCGCCGGTGCTCGCGGGCTGATGCAGATCACGCCCGCCACGGCGCAGGACATCGCGCGCAAGTCCGGTGGGACGGCGTTCCAGCTCGGCGACCTCGGCACGCCGCAGATCAACATCGCCTACGGCAGCTACTACCTGCGCTACCTGCTGAACAAGTACGGCGACGAGCGGCTCAGCATCGCCGCGTACAACGCGGGTGAGTCGAACGTCGATCGCTGGCTCGCCGCGGCGCGCGCCCGCGGCCGGCGCCTCGACGTGACGCGCGACATCCCGTTCCCGGAGACGCGCGAGTACGTCGGCCGCGTGGTCGCGGCGCAGCGCTCCTACCGGCGCCAGTACCGGCGCGAGCTCGGGCTCTGAGCCGGCCTGGGGCGAGCGCTACCGTTCAACGGCGGATGCCTCCCTTCAAGCTCGACGCCCTCTACAACGCCGCCGCCGACCAGCCGCAGGCCATCGCCTCGATCACCGCCGGGGTCGAAGCGGGCGAGCGCTTCGTCACCCTGCTCGGCGCCACCGGCACGGGCAAGACGATGACGATGGCCTCCACGATCGAGGCCCTGCAGCGGCCGGCGCTCGTGATCGCGCACAACAAGACGCTCGCGGCCCAGCTCTGCAACGAGTTCCGGACCTACTTCCCGCAGAACGCCGTCGAGTACTTCGTCTCCTACTACGACTACTACCAGCCCGAGGCCTACGTCCCGAGCCGGGACCTCTACATCGAGAAGGACTCGGCGATCAACCAGGAGATCGACCGCCTGCGCCACGCCGCGACCGCGGCGCTGTTCGCCCGGCGGGACGTGATCATCGTCGCCTCGGTGTCCTGCATCTACGGCATGGGCTCGCCCCAGACGTACAACGAGAACCTCCAGATCCTCCGCAAGGGCGAGTCCCTGGACCGCGACGAGCTGCTGCGCAAGCTCGTCCGCATCCAGTACACGCGCAACGACACGGCGCTGGGCCGCGGCACGTTCCGCGTCCGCGGCGAGACGCTCGAGGTCTTCCCGGCCTACGCCGAGACGGCGTTCCGGGCGATGTTCTTCGGCGACGAGGTCGAGCAGCTCCAGCACTTCGACCCGCTCACCGGCGAGCTGCTCGAGGAGGACCTCGAGCACGTCGGGATCTGGCCGGCGACCCACTACAACGTGGAGGAGGGCGTCATCGAGGAGTCCGTCGCCGAGATCGGACGCGAGCTGAACGAGCGCTGCGCCCAGCTCGAGGCGGAGGGCAAACTGCTCGAGTCCCACCGGCTGCGCCAGCGCACGCAGTACGACATGGAGATGCTGCGCGAGCTCAGCTTCTGCTCCGGGATCGAGAACTACTCGCGGATCCTCGATCGCCGCGCGCCCGGCGACCGCCCGTACTGCCTGCTCGACTACTTCCCGCGCGACTACGTCTGCTTCATCGACGAGTCCCACCAGACGGTGCCCCAGATCGGCGGCATGTTCGAGGGCGACCGCTCGCGCAAGCAGACGCTGATCGATCACGGCTTCCGCCTCCCGAGCGCGCTCGACAACCGCCCCCAGACCTTCGACGAGTTCCTGCAGATGACGCCGCAGATCGTGTTCGTCTCGGCCACGCCCGGCGACTTCGAGCGCAACCACGCGGCGCGCGTCGTCGAGCAGATCGTGCGGCCGACGGGGATCGTCGACCCGGAGATCGAGGTACGCGAGACCAAGAACCAGATCGACGACCTGATGAACGAGATCCGCCGCCGGGTCGAGCGCGACGAGCGCACGCTCGTGACGACGCTCACGAAGAAGATGTCCGAGGATCTGACGGACTACCTGCTCGAGATGGGCTTCAAGGTCCGCTACCTGCACTCGGAGGTCGACACGCTCGAGCGGATCCAGATCATCCGCGAGCTGCGCCTGGGGCAGTACGACGTGCTCGTGGGCGTGAACCTGCTGCGTGAGGGGCTCGACCTGCCGGAGGTCTCGCTGGTGGCCGTCCTGGATGCCGACAAGGAGGGGTTCCTGCGCGGAGCAACGTCGCTCATCCAGACCGTCGGGCGGGCGGCGCGCAACGTCGAGGGCCGGGTCCTGATGTACGCCGACCGCGAGACGCAGGCGATGCGGACCGCGATCGAGGAGACCGACCGGCGGCGCGCGATCCAGATCGCCTACAACGAGCGGCACGGCATCACGCCCGAGACGATCGTCAAGGGGATCTCGGACATCGGCGAGTTCCTCCAGGGCGAGTCGAAGGTCCCCCGCGGCCGGCGCAGGTCCCAGCGCCGGGAGCGCTCGGAGATGGAGCCGCACGAGCTCGAGCGCACGATCGTCGAGGTCGAGGAGGAGATGCTGGCGGCGGCCGAGGACCTCCGCTTCGAGTACGCGGCGAAGCTGCGCGACGAGCTGCGCGAGCTGCGCCGCGACCTCGACGAGGCCCGCGCGGCCGAGGCGCCCGCGGCGGGGACGCCGGCCGCGAAGGCGTGAGCGACGCCGGGGCCACGGCCCTGCTCGACTGGTACGCGCGCGTCGGGCGCGACCTCCCGTGGCGACGCACGCGCGACCCCTACAGGATTCTCGTCGCGGAGGTGATGCTGCAGCAGACGCAGGCGGCGCGCGTCGTCCCCCACTACGCGGCGTGGCTCGCGCGCTTTCCCGACGCCGGGACCCTCGCGGCGGCGCCGCTCGCCGACGCGCTGCGCGCCTGGAGCGGGCTCGGCTACAACCGGCGCGCGCTGGCGCTGCGCGCTGCCGCGGCACAGGTCACGGCCCGCGGCTGGCCGACGACCGCGACGGAGCTTCGCGACCTGCCCGGCGTCGGGCCCTACACCGCCGCGGCCGTCGCGGCCTTCGCGTTCGACGAGCAGATCGCGGCAATCGACACGAACGTCCGCCGCGTGATCGCGCGGCTCGACCGGCGCGAGCGGACGCCGGCGGCGCTGGCCCGCCGCGCCGCGCAGCTCCTCCCCAACGGGCGCGCCGCGGACTGGAACCAGGCGATGATGGACCTCGGCGCGACGGTCTGCCTGCCGCGCAGGCCCGTCTGCGCGGCGTGCCCGCTGGCGCGTTGCCGCTCGCGCGGGCGCGTGCTGCTGCCCACGCGGCCGAGGTCGGCGGCCCCGGCGGGGCGCCGCTTCCAGGACACCGATCGCTACGTGCGCGGGCGGATCGTTGCGGATCTGGTCGCCGGGCGGACGCCGGCCGACAGCTTCGGCGGCGACCGCCTCGAGCGGGCGCTGGTCGCGCTCGAGCGTGACGGGCTCGTGGTCCGCGAGGGTGGGCGGCCGCGGCTCGCGTAGATAGACTGCCCGCACCCGGCTCCCTTCCCGACCCTGGCGTCCGCTAGCCTCTTGGCGCCCGACCACCCTTTGGAGGATTCCCAGTTGGCCCTCGACCGCCAGACCATCGAACGCCGAGACTTCCCGATCAGCCGCCGCGGCTACGACCCGGACATGGTCAACGAGCACCTGCGCGCGCTGGCCGACGAGATCCAGGGCCTCCGCGAGGCCACGCGTCCGGCGGCAGAGACGCTCGCCTCCGCGGCGAGCGAGCAGGTGCGGATGATCGTCGAGGCCGCCGAGACGAGCGCGGCGGACATCCAGCACCAGGCCGAGGAGGAGGCCGCTCGCGTAACCCGCCAGGCCGCGCAGGACGCGGAGAGCGCACGCGCCCAGGCGACCGCGCAGGGCCGCGAGCACGTTCAGCGGGTCGCCGAGGAGACGTCCACGCTCCAGCAGCGGCTCGATGCGATGCAGAGCGAGCTCGGGACGCTGATGGAAAGCCTGCGCACCGGCGCCAAGCGCCTCGGGGCCGACCTCTCGCAGCTCGAGCGCACGATGACGACGCTGCGCGCCGTCGGGGAGGCCGGTCCGGGCGCCGCCGTGGCGACTCCGCCGGCGCCCGAGCCTGTCCAGGAGGTCGCGCCGCCCGCCCTCGCAGACGCCGAGTTGACCGGACACGCCGCGCACGCCCATGAGCACGCGGCTGAGCCCGAGCCCGAGCTCCCGGCCGCGGAGCCCGAGCCCGCCGCGGCGGAGCCCGTCGCCGCGAGCGGCGCGGAAACGCCGCTCCTGGCCGGCGCCGACGACCCGGAAGCGGTCGAGGGCGCACGCCTGATCGCGCTCAACATGGCGCTCAACGGCATGCCGCGCGAGGAGGCCGATCGCTACCTGGCCGACAACTTCCAGCTCGGCGATCGCGGCGCGATCCTCGACGAGATCTACGCCCGCTTCGGCTAGCTCGGGCGGTTCCCGCCGCCCCGTCGCGGCCGCACGGTGCGCGTTCGCGCTCGGCAGCGCCTGAGCCCGCAGGGACCGCCAGCTACCATCGCCAGGCGATGGCGCGACACGACCAGATCGTGGTCTCGGGGGCCCGAGAGCACAACCTGAAGGACGTCTCGCTCGCGCTCCCGCGCGACGCGCTGGTCGTCATCACCGGGCTCTCGGGCTCGGGCAAGTCCTCGTTGGCGTTCGACACGATCTACGCCGAGGGCCAGCGACGCTACGTCGAGTCGTTGTCCGCCTACGCCCGGCAGTTCCTCGGCCAGATGGACAAGCCCGACGTCGACTCGATCGAGGGCCTCTCGCCGGCGATCTCGATCGACCAGAAGACCACGTCGCGCAACCCGCGCTCGACGGTCGGCACGGTCACCGAGATCTACGACTACCTGCGCCTGCTGTGGGCGCGGATCGGCCATCCCCACTGCCACGTCTGCGGGAAGCCGATCGCCGGGCAGTCGACCGAGCAGATCATCGACCAGGTCCTCGCCCTCGCGGAGGGCACGCGCTTCATGGTCCTCGCGCCGATGGTCCGGGGGCGCAAGGGGGAGTACGGCAAGCTGCTCGACGAGCTGCGCGCGGAGGGCTTCGCGCGGGTCAAGATCGACGGCGAGCTGCGCCTGCTCGAGGAGGAGATCGCGCTCGACAAGAAGTTCAAGCACGACATCTCGGTCGTGATCGACCGCCTCGTGATGCGCCCCGAGGTCCGCAAGCGGCTCGCGGACTCGATCGAGACCGCCGTCGCGCTGGCCGGCGGGATGGTCGAGGTCGAGCTCGTGGACGCCCCCGAGACGTCCGGGACCGGCGAGCGCACGCTGCTGTTCTCGGAGCAGTTCGCCTGCCCCGATCACGGCCCGGGCATCGCCGAGCTCGAGCCACGGATCTTCTCGTTCAACTCGCCCCACGGCGCGTGTCCGCGCTGCACGGGCCTCGGGTCGCAGATGGAGATCGACCCCGAGCTTGTCGTGCCCGACGCCTCGCTGTCGATCGGCGAGGGCGCGATCCTGCCGTGGTCCTCGAGCGCGTCGAGCTACTACGAGCAGATCACCCAGGCGATCGCCGAGCGCTACGAGATCGACCTCGACGTGCCCTGGGAGGACCTCCCCGCCGAGCAGCGCGACCTCTTCCTCTCCGGGACCGACGGCGACCGCATCTACGTCTCCTACCGCAACCGCATGGGCCGCCGGCGCTCGTACACGACCTCGTTCGAGGGGATCGTCCCGAACCTCGAGCGGCGCTATCGCGAGACCGACTCGGACTACGCGCGCGAGAAGATCGAGGAGTACATGTCGGTGCGGCCGTGCCCCGCATGTCACGGCGCTCGGTTGCGCCCCGAGTCGCGCGCGGTGCTGGTCGCCGGCACGCCGATCCACGAGTTCACGCGGCTCTCGGCCCGCAGCGCGCTCGAGTGGCTCGAGACCGTCGAGCTCACGGACGGCGAGCGCGCGATCGCACGGCTGATCCTGCGCGAGATCGAGGAGCGGCTGCGCTTCCTCGACAACGTCGGCGTCGGGTACCTGTCGCTGGAGCGCGCCGCGGCGACGCTGTCGGGCGGCGAGGCGCAGCGGATCCGGCTCGCCACGCAGATCGGCTCCTCGCTGGTCGGCGTGCTCTACATCCTCGACGAGCCCTCGATCGGCCTGCACCAGCGCGACAACGAGAAGCTGATCGGGACGCTGCAGCGGCTGCGCGACGTCGGCAACACCGTGATCGTCGTCGAGCACGACGAGGGCACGATGCGGGCGGCGGACCACCTCGTCGACCTCGGTCCGGGCGCGGGCGAGCACGGCGGTCACATCGTCGCCCAGGGCACGGCGGCCGAGGTCGAGCGCGTGCCGGAGTCGCTGACCGGCCAGTTCCTCGCCGGCACCCGTCGGATCGAGGTGCCCGACGCGCGTCGCGCGCCCGCGGGTCACGTTCGGATCGAGGGCGCCGCGCAGCACAACCTCAAGGACGTCGACGTGCAGGTCCCGCTCGGCGTCTTCTGCTGCGTGACGGGCGTCTCGGGCTCCGGCAAGTCCACGCTCGTCAACGAGATCCTCTACAAAGCCGTCGCCAACCGCCTGCACCGCGCGAAGCTGCGCCCCGGCGCGCACCGCCGCATCTCGGGGCTCGAGGCGCTCGACAAGATCATCGCCGTCGACCAGGGGCCCATCGGCCGGACCCCGCGCTCGAACCCGGCGACCTACATCGGGCTGTTCGACCAGATCCGCGAGCTCTACTCGAAGACGCAGGAGGCCCGGGCGCGGGGGTACAAGCCGGGGCGCTTCAGCTTCAACGTCAAGGGCGGGCGCTGCGAGGTCTGCCGCGGCGACGGGCAGATCAAGATCGAGATGCACTTCCTGCCCGACGTCTACGTGCCGTGCGAGCAGTGCCACGGCAAGCGCTACAACCGCGAGACGCTCGAGGTCCGCTTCAAGGGCAAGACGATCGCCGACGTGCTCGAGATGTCGGTCGAGGAGGCGCTCGAGTTCTTCGCGCACATCCCGAAGATCGCCCGCCGGCTGCAGAGCCTGCACGATGTCGGGCTCGACTACATCCGCCTCGGGCAGCCGGCCACGACGCTCTCCGGCGGCGAGGCCCAGCGCGTGAAGCTCGCGGCCGAGCTGTCCAAGATCGCGACCGGCAGGACGCTGTACATCCTCGACGAGCCGACGACGGGCCTCCACTTCGCCGACATCCAGCGCCTGCTCGAGGTGCTCCAGCGGCTCGTCGCCTCGGGCAACAGCGTGGTCGTGATCGAGCACAACATCGACGTCATCAAGACGGCCGACGCGGTCATCGACATGGGCCCGGAGGGCGGGGAGGAGGGCGGTCGGCTCGTCGCGACCGGCACCCCGGAGGCCGTCGCCGCCGTGGCCGGCTCCTACACGGGTGAGTTCCTGGCGGCGCTCGTCACGCCGGCCCCGGCGGCGACGCGCAAGCCGCGCGCCCGCCGTCGGGTCGCGACCGCCGCGTAGCGGTCACCCGGCCGCTCGTCGCGGTTTCTGACAGGCTGGGCGCCATGAGCGGGATCGTCGGCCAGGCGCGCCTGTGGGGGCAGAAGTGGCGCTGGTACGAGCGCAATGCGCTGCCGTGGAACCGCGCCGCGATCCACTGGGCGCTGATGCGGCGCGAGGCGTTCGCGCGCTGGCCGGTGCACGGGAACGTGCTCGAGCTGCTGCGCGAGGGTCGGCTCGAGATCGGTCCCAACGCCCTGCTCGAGCCAGGCGTCTGGCTCACCGCGCCGGCCCCGGCGCGGATCAGGATCGGCGCGGGCACGTTCCTCAACCTGGGCGTGATGGTGGCCGCGGTCGAGCTCGTCGAGATCGGGGACCACTGCATGTTCGCCAACGGTTGCTTCGTGACCGACGGCGCCCATCGCTTCGACGATCCGGGGCTCCCCGTGCCCTGGCAGGGCTTCACGAGCAAGGGCCCGACGCGGATCGGCGACAACGTCTGGTGCGGGGCGAACGTGGTCGTGACGAGCGGCGTGACGATCGGCGAGCGCAGCGTGATCGGGGCCAACAGCGT
>DAIOGP010000044.1:4507-9065 GCA_036745135.1 Solirubrobacteraceae bacterium | reverse complement strand
GCGACGGCCTCGAGCGCGGGGCGCAGCGCCGCGTCGGCCGGGCCCGCGACCGTGAGCCGGTGCCCGCGCGCGACGAGCCCCTCCGTGGCGCGCAGGACGTGGTCGGGGAGGCCGCCGTCCGCGGGCTGGAAGACCTGGACGACGTGCAGGGGCCGCGCGTTCATCGCCGCGGCACCCTAGCCCGGCCGGCCCGCGGACGCCGACGACGCGCTCAGGACGTCCCGCGGGCCACGGCCGGCCGCAGTCGCCGCAGCAGCCCGCCGGCGACGCGCGCGTCCTCGGGGAACCAGCGCAGCTCGATCGCCGCGAGCACCGCGAGGTGGACGACGATGCCGGCCGCGATCGCCGCGCCGAGCGTGCCGCGCAGGAGCCACATCGTCGCGCCGGCCGTCAGCGCGCCGCCGAGCGGACCAGCGAAGATGCGCGCCCACGGCAGCGGCCCGGCGGCGCGGCCGGCGAAGGCGAACGAGCCGGCGATCAGGAGCACCTGCGAGATCGAGGTCGACAGCGCCGCGCCCTCGAGCGAGAGCCACGGGATCAGCACCAGGTTCGCGAGCACGTTCTCGAGCGCGACGAGCCCCATCACCCAGGCGGTGATGCGCTGCAGATCCTGCGAGATCAGCAGCATGTCGAACAGGTAGCCGACCGGGTAGAGGGCGATCGTGGGCGCGAGGATCGCGAGCGCGGTCGCGCCGGGCCCGAAGTCGGCACCGTAGATGAGCTCGAGCAGCGGCCGGGCGAGTGCCGCCGCACCGGCGGCCGCCGGCAGCGTGATCGCGAGCGCGAGCTTCATCCCGCGCGTGAGCACGATCGCGACGGGCGGGTCGGAGTTGCGGGTCAGCCGCGAGATGACCGGGAACAGCGCGCCTCCGATCGCCCAGCTCACGAACAGCGTCGCCTCGAGCAGGCGGTACGCCGAGCTGTAGCGCCCGACGATCCGGTCCGACGCGAAGATGGCGAGCATGACCGTGTCGATCCGGAACAGCACCGTCGCGAAGACGCCGTTGAGCCCCACCGGCAGCGCCAGCCGCATCATCGGCCACCAGCGACGCGGGTCGAGCCGCAGCCGCGGGCGCACGACGAACCGCGCCATGAACGCCAGCGCGAGCCCGAGCGCGACCACCGACCCGACCACGTAGATCGTCGCGACCGCGACGAGCCCGCCCCCGAGCAGCAGGGCGGCGATGCCGCCGCCGGCGGTGACGAGCCGCTGCGGGATGATGATCGCCGGCAGGAACACGAGCCGCTCCCAGGCCTGGTAGACCGCCGCGCACGAGGCGGTGGCGAGGTCGAGGACGATCGCGAGGCCGAGCAGCGCGACCACCAGCCAGCGCTCGCGCCCGAAGCCGGTGAACGTTCCGATCGCGAGCATCAGGCCCAGCGCCGGCACGGCGAGCGCGGTGCGCAGCGCGACCGTGTTCGCAAACCAGTCGTCGACGCGGCGTCGGTCGCGCGCGACCTCGCGCGTGAGGATGTGGTTCTGGCCGAAGTCCCCGAGCGTCGTCACGAGCGTGACGACCGCGAGCCCGAAGCCGAAGACGCCGAACTTCGCGGCGCCGAGCCGGTGCGCCATGACGAAGTAGAGGACGAACGACAGCAGCTTCGAGACGACGTCGGCCACGGCGCGGAACGCGGCGTTGGCGAGGATGCCGCCGCCGGAGGTGTCGGGCTCGGGCTGCATCCGCCCTGACCTTACCTCCGCCGATCGCGGCTCCACCCGCGCGCGGGCGTAGCCTGGGCGATCGTGAGAGTCCTCGCGATCGCGTCGGCGGGCGAGCTCGGCGGCGCCGAGCTGGCGCTGGCGACGTTCGTCGCGCACCGGCCTGCGGACGTCGAGGTCGCGGCGCTGATCGCCGGGGCGGGCGGCCTGCGCCCCGAGCTCGAGCGCCTGGGCGTCGAGGCCCGCGAGGTCCCGGCGCTGCGGGGGCGGCCGACGGCGGCAAGTGGGCTCGCGTTCAGCCGCCTGCTCGGCCAGGAGCTGCGCCTGCTGCGTCCCGACGTCGTCTGGGCGACGGGCCTGCGCGCCGCGACGCTCGCGGTCGGGGCCTGCCGCGTGCGCCGCGTGCCGCTCGTGTGGCACAAGGTCGACTTCACGCGCGATGCGCAGCTCGCGCGGCCGCTGGCCGCCGCGTGCCGCGGCGTCGTGGCCGTGAGCGAGGCCGCGGCCGAGGCGCTCGGCCCGCTGCGCGAGCGGCGCCTGCTCGGCGTGGTCGGACCGCCGATCCGCCTCGACCCGGACTTCATCGCCGCGCCGGACTCGACGCGCCCGACGATCGGCACGCTCGGGCGGCTCGTGCCCTACAAGGGCCACGACCGGATCATCGCCGCGGCGGGCCTGCTCGCGGCCGACGTCGCGAACCTGCACGTCGTGCTCGCCGGCGCAGCGGCGCACGAGTACCCCGGGTACCGCGCGGAGCTGGAGCGGAGCATCATCGCGGCCGGGCTCGAGGGCCGTGTCGAGCTGCCTGGCTTCGTCGAGCCGCGCGAGGTACTCGAGCGCCTGACGGTCTACGTCAACGCCACCTACCGGGACCTCGCGGGCCACGGGCTCGAGGGGCTGAGCGGCGCGATGCTCGAGGCGTCCTGGTCGGGCGTGCCGGTCGTGGCGTCGCGCGGCGGCGGCACGAGCGAGGGCGTTCGCGACGGCGAGACCGGCACGCTCGTCGAGGCCGCCGACCCGCCGCTACTCGCCGCCGCGATCCGCCCCTACCTGCTCGATCCGGCCCTGGCGGCGCGCACCGGCGGCGCGGGCCGGGCGTTCGCCCACCACCTGTTCGCCCCCGGCCCGGCGGCCGCACGCCTCTTCGGCCTGCTGGCGCGCGCGACCTGAAGCGCGAGCCCCGGCGCGGCTCCGGCGCCCCCGGGGCGTGGAGTACCCTCGGCGCGTGACCTCCGTCCGCTCGAGCTCCCTCTCGCGGCCGGGCTCCTCCGCGCAGCTCGCGCTCATGACCTTGGGTGCGACGGTCGCCTCGGCGGCGCTCGTGCTCGGCCTCTACTTCATCGGGCTCGTCGCGGTCCCGGCGCTCGCCTTCGGCAGCGCGATCGTCGTGATCGCGTTCCTGTGGCCCGCGACCGCGATCACGATCGCGACGCTGCTGATCCCGCTCGAGCTGTTCGCGCTCCCGCTCCCGTCTGGCTCGCTCTCGCCGGCTGAGGGGGCGTTCCTCGTGATCGGCGTCGCGTCGCTCTTCCGCCTGCTGCTGCGGCCCGAGACGATGGCGCGGGCGAAGCTGCGCGATGCGTCGATCTTCGTCCTGCTCGCGGCCTACCTGTCCGGCGTCGTGATCGCGCAGCACCCGGCGCCCTCCGTGCGCGTGTTCGTGCTCTGGAGCGCCTTCTACCTCGTCTACCTCCAGGTCCAGACGTTCAGCACCGAGCAGCTGCGGCGCATCCTGATCGCGTTCGCCTGCGCGGCGGGGCTGCTCGGAGCGATCGGCTCCTACGGGTACCTCACGTCGGGGACGGCCGCGCTCTCGCAGGGCGGCTTCCTCGCCAACACCCGCGCTTCGGGCGGCCTCGAGGACGCGAACTACTACGCGTCGATGCTCGTGCTCGCGATCATGCCCGCGCTCGCCCTGGTCATCGTCCAGCCGCGCCGGCACGCGCTGCTGCTGGCGCCGCTCGCGGCGGCGCTCGCGGGCGTGATCTTCTCGCTCTCGCGTGGCGGCATCTCCGGACTCGCCGTGGCCGTGCTCACGCTGCTGCTGTGGAACCGCTGGCGGTACATCGTGCTCGGGCTGATCCTCGCGCTGACGGCGCTCACGATCATCAACATGAACCCGATCCTGAAGTCGCGCCAGTACGCCACCGTGGCCGAGCGCCTCAAGACGATCAACACGGCATCGGAGGTCGATCGCCGGCCGCAGATCTGGGCGACCGCGATCGACACCGTCCAACAGCACCCGTTCCTGGGCATCGGCTTCAACGAGTTCTCGCGTACCGCCGCCGCGCACGGGCTGTTCGAGTACGGCGCGCCCTTGTCGAACGCGCACAACATGCCGCTGGGGTTCGCCGCGGAGAACGGGCTGATCGGCGCCGCCGGGTTCCTGTTCTTCGCCTTCCAGGTGCTCGCCCGCGGGCTGATCTCGCTGCGGGCGCGCGAGCCGCTCGCGTACGCGATCGGCCTCGGCGTCCTCGCGAGCCTCGTCGGGTTCCTCGTCCAGGGTCTGACGCAGACGCAGATCAAGGTCAACGTGATCGCCGCGATGTTCTTCGTGCTGTGCGGAATCGTGACCGCGCTCGCCGACCGCGCGCTCGCCGAGACGGCGCCCGCGCGCGACCTGGAGCGCAACCCGGCTCCCCGCGATCCGTGGGCAGCGTCCCGTAGGATGGCCACATGAGGGACAACACGCCGCTGGCGATCCTCTGGCGTCGTCGCTGGATCGTGATCGCGACGCTGCTGGCGTTCACGGTCACCACCGCGGTCATCTCGAAGACGCTCCAGCGCGTCTACCAGGCCCAGGCGACGCTGCTCGTGGTGCCCTCGCAGAACACGGCGAGCTTCGACGCCGCGCAGGCCGCCCAGCAGGTGGCCCGCACCTATGGCGAGATCATCGGC
>DAIOGP010000044.1:0-4407 GCA_036745135.1 Solirubrobacteraceae bacterium | reverse complement strand
CGCGCGACCAAGCCCGACGCGCCCGCCAGGCCCAAGCCGACGCTCTACACGCTGCTCGCCGGCATCTTCGGGCTCGCCGTCGGCATCGCGCTCGCCTTCCTGCGCGACCGGCTCGACAACCGCCTGCACGGCGCCGAGGAGATCGAGGCGATGTTCGGGGTCCCCGTGCTCGCGCGGATCCCGCGGCGCGGTAAGGGCGACATCTCGATCACCGCGTTCGCGGAGTCGTTCCGCGTGCTGCGCACGAACCTCCAGTTCGCGAGCCCCGACATGCCGGTGCGCACGATCGCGCTGACGAGCGCGCGCGAGAGCGAGGGCAAGACGACGATCACCGCCCAGCTGGCGCTCGCGAGCGCGGAGATCGACGCGCACGTCCTGCTCGTCGACGCGGACCTGATCCGGCCCTCGCTGCAGAAGCTGATCATGCCCGGGCACACCGAGCCGCTGAAGCCGGGCCTCAGCAACTACCTCGTCGGGGGCGCGTCCGCGGAGGAGGCGATCCACCCCACGGACCTCCCGAACGTCGACATCGTGCCGACCGGGCCGCGTCCGCCGAGCCTCGCCGGCCTGCTCGAGAGCCGGCGCGGGCGCGCCGCGATCGCCGACCTCGCCGGTGAGGCCGAGCTCGTGCTGCTCGACTGCCCGCCGCTGGGCGTCGGCGCCGACGCCGCCGTGCTCGCCACCCGTGTCGACGGCGTGATCCTCGTGATCGACATGGAGACGGCGACGCAGGAATCGGTGCGCACCGCGCTGCGCCAGCTCGAGAACGTCAAGGCTCGCGTGCTCGGCCTGGTGCTCAACCGGGACCGCAGCGCCGAGCCGACGTCCGGCTACGAGTACCTCGCCGAGCAGGCCGGCAAGCGCGGCGATCGAGCGGCCGCGCGCAGCTGACGTGGCCACGTCGGCCGCCGCGAGCGCGACGCTCGAGTCCCACAGCCCGACGACCGGCGAGCTGCTCGGCGCGGTCGCGACGACCGCGCCGGCTGCCGTCCAGGCCATCGTCGACGAGGCCGCGCGGGTGCAGCCCTTCTGGGCGGCGCTCGCCCCGGCCGATCGCGGCCGCTACCTCCTGCGCGCGGCGCAGGCGATCCTGGACGATCTGCCCGCGCTGCGCGAGCTGCTCGCGCGCGAGCAGGGCAAGCCGATGGCCGAGGCGCTGCTGATGGAGCTGGTGCCGACGGTCGAGGCGCTGCGCTGGCTGGCCGAGACGGGCCCGGCCGTGCTCGCCGACGAGCGCGTCGCGCTGGGCCGGCCGCTGATGGCGGGCAAGCGGGCCCGGATCGTCCACGAGCCGCTCGGCGTGATCGGGGTCATCTCGCCGTGGAACTACCCGTGGTCGATTCCGCTCGGCGAGGTCGCGGCCGCGCTACTCGCCGGCAATGGCGTCGTCCTCAAGCCGGCCTCGGCGACGTGCCTGATCGGCGAGCGGATCGGAAGCCTGTTCGACCAGGCGGGCCTGCCCGAAGGGCTCCTGCGCGTCGTCCACGGCGGGCCCGCGGTCGGGCGGGCGCTCGTGAGCTCCTCGGTCGCGAAGGTGCTGTTCACCGGCTCCGCCGAGGTCGGCCAGGAGGTCGCCGACCTGTGCGCCCGCAGCGGCAAGGGCGCGGTCCTCGAGCTCGGCGGCTCGGACCCGATGCTCGTCCTCGCCGACGCCCCGCTCGAGCACGCGATTCGCGGGGCCCTGTGGGGCGGCTTCGCGAACATGGGCCAGACGTGCGCCGGCATCGAGCGCGTGTACGTCGTGCGCGACGTCGCCGCCCGCTTCATCGCCGGCGTCGTCGACGGTGCCCGCGCGCTGCGCGTCGGCGACCCGCTCGCGTGGGACACGGAGGTCGGGCCGATGATCTCGGAGGCCGCGCGCGACCGCGTCGCCGAGCTCGTCGACGACGCGGTCGCCGCCGGCGCGCGGCTCGCATGCGGCGGCCCGACCGAGGTGCCCGGGCTCGCGGGCGCGTTCTTCGCCCCCACCGTCCTCACCGAGGTGCGACCCGAGCTGCGGATCATGCGCGAGGAGGTCTTCGGCCCGGTGCTCTCGATCGCGGTGGTGGACACGGAGGAGGAGGCCGTCGCGCTGGCCAACGACTCCGACTTCGGCCTCGGGGCGTCGGTCTGGACGCGCGACCGCGAGCGCGGCGAGCGCCTCGCCCGCGGGCTCGACGCCGGCATGGTCTGGATCAACGACCACATGTTCAGCCACGCGGCGCCGCAGGCGCCGTGGGGCGGGACGAAGGGGTCGGGGCGCGCGCGCTCCCACGGGCGGCTCGGCCTGCTCGAGTGCGTCGAGCCGAAGCTCGTCACGTGGGAGTCGGGGCGCGCGCCCAACTTCTGGTGGCATCCCTATGACGAGACGCTGGGCCGCGCCACGGAGGCCGTGGCGCAGGCGCTCTTCGGCCGCGAGCGCGATCGTCGGCATGCGCTGCGCAGCGGCGCCCCCGCGCTCGGGCGGCTGGCCGTCCGACTCGCGCGCGACACGTTCCGCCGGTAGCCGCGGGTGAACGGGGGAGTCGCTCGCCAGCCCGGCTAGCGGCGCGCGACGCTGAGGCGCCGAAGCAGGGCGCCAAGCACGACGAGCAGCATCCCGGCGAGCAGCACGAGCGCGAGCTCGAGCCCGGTCACCGGCAGCGATCCCTCGGAGGCCTTGGCATCCCGTGACGAGCTCGCGCCGCTCGCGACCGACGTGGTCGGCGCACCGCCCGCGGCGCCCCCCGTCTGCGCCCCGCCGCCGCTCGACCCGCCGCCGCTCGACCCGCCGCCGCTCGACCCGCCGCCGCTCGAGCCGCCGCCGCTCGACCCGCCACCCGACGCCACCTGCTTGCCGCCGACGTCGAGCTGGACGCTGCCGCCCACGCCGGCGTAGCCCGACTGGAGGGTCGGGGAGGGCTTCGTGGCCTGCGCGCGGCGCGGCTTGGGCTTCGGCTTGGGCTTCGACTTCGGCTTGGGCTTGGGCGTCGGCGTCACTGCCGGCGTCGTCGCGACGGTCGGCGTCGGCGCCTTGTCGGACGAGCCGCCGTTGTTGAGGGCCGCGTACGCGATCGCCGCGGCAACGACAGCCGACGTGGCCGCGACTGCGATCCAGCGTCCACGACCGGCGCCCGAAGCGCCTGCGGCCGCACCCGAGCCGCCACCGCCGCCGCCGGCGCCGGCGCCGCCCGCGGCACCGGCTCCCGCGCCGCCAGCGGCGGCGCCGCCCGCACCTGCACCTGCCGCAGCCCCGCTGAACCCGAGCACGCCACCGGCCTGCGCGAGCACGGCCTCGCGCAGCCCGACGACCGCGGCGACCGGCAGCAGGCCCGCGTACGCGGCTCCCGCCTCGTGCATCGCCTGCTCGCTCAGCCGGCACGACGCACACGCCGCCAGGTGGTCGGCGAGGAACGCCTGGGAGCCGATGTCGAGCGGCTCGCCGTCGTCGCGCATCGAGATCAGCGGCCGAGCCCGCTCGCAGTCCGGCGAGGAGCTCGCGATCGATCCGAGCGCGCCGCTGCGCAGGTGGCGCCCGAGCGTGATCCGCGCGCGCGAGAGCAGCTGCGCGACCGAGTTGCGGTTCATGCCCATCACGACGGCGATCTCGTCGTAGGAGAGCTCCTCGAGCTCGCGCAGGGCGAGCGCCTCGCGCTGACGCTGCGGGAGCCGACCGCTCGCGGCGCGCACGTCGGCCTGGAAGCTCGACAGCAGCGTGGCCTCCTCAGGGAGCCCGATGCGGTCGCCCCCCGGCGCCGTGACCGACGCCGCGCCCGACTCGGGCAGCGCGTCGACCGGCTCGACCCGGCGGCGCCGATCGAGCACGGTGGCGCTCGCGTGCCGGGCCACCGTGTACAGGTAGGCGGCGAAGTTGCGCACCGGCGCATCGCGCTGGCGCAGCCGGCTGAAGACGCTCAGGAACGTCTCCTGCGTGGCGTCGGCGGCGTCCTCGGGCGTGCCGACGATCCGCAGGCAGAAGTTGAAGATGCGCTTCTCGTAGCGGTCGTAGAGCTCCGCGAACGCGGCGCCGTCGCCGGCGGCCGCAGCCTGCGCGAGCCCGGCCTCCTCGAGCGCGATCCGCTCGCGCTCGGGCGTATCGGGCGTGGCCGACATCCGCCGCAGGTTAGCGAGGTGGGAAAGCGCTTGCAGGTTTTCGGCCTCCGCGTAAGAAAAGCCACGTGTGGGTCCTCCTCCTGAGCATCCGGCCGGCGTGTGCTTCGGGCCCGGCAGCGCCGGGCCCGCCCGCGCCGGCCACGACGGCGGCACAGGAGCACGGCAGTGGCGCATCGACGGCAATGGGGCGACGTCTCCCGCCCGACGCGGGCGCACCGCAAAGTGGAGCGGGCGCACGTGATGCTCAACATCCGCGCGCTCGCGCTGGCCCTCGAGGCGAAGGACACCGAGACGAGCGAGCACTGCCGCCGGGTCGCGCAGCTCTCCGCCCGGCTC
>DAIOGP010000043.1:5808-9066 GCA_036745135.1 Solirubrobacteraceae bacterium | reverse complement strand
GCTCGGCGCCTGCGTCGGCGGCGCCGGCGCGTTGGCCTCCTCGTCGTGGAGGAACAGCAGCGGGTCGACCGCGTAGTCGCGCTCCGCGGTCCAGTCGCCGCGCAGCTCCTCCTCGACGAGCTCGCGGAAGGCGTCGATCCCGATGCGGTCGACGAGCACCTTGATGCGCGCGCGGGCGCGGTTCTTGCGCAGGTCGTCCTGGCGGTTGAAGATCCGCAGCACGGCCTCGGTGACGCGCAGGTACTCGCCGTCGTCGGCCGCGACGAACTCGTACAGCGACGGGGCGACGCGCGGCATGATCGAGGTGCCGCCGCCGACCCGCATCTCGAAGCCGCGGACCTCGACGCCGTCGCGCTCGCGCACGCGGGGGATGAAGCCGAGGTCGTGGATGCCGGTGATCGCCCGGTCCTCGTCGGTCGCCGTGAACGCCGTCTTGATCTTGCGCGGCATCAGCTGGCAGACGTCGTGGCGCACGAAGTAGCGCACGAACGCGCCGACGTAGGGGGTCGGGTCGAAGAGCTCGCCCTCGCACACGCCGGCCCACGGGTCGCCGGTCACGTTGCGCACCGTGTTGCCGCAGCCCTCGCGCGAGGACAGGCCGCTGGGCGCGAGCTCGCGGATCAGCTGCGCGGCGTCGCGCAGCGGCACGTGGTGGATCTGGATGTTCTGGCGCGTCGTGACGTGGCCCTTGCGCAGCGGCGCGTAGCGCTCGATCACGTCGGCGAAGGCCTCGAGCTGGTCCGGGGTGATGCCGCCGAAGGGCAGCTTCACGCGGATCATCTGCACGTCGGCCTGGCGCTGGCCGTAGACGCCCTGCTTGAGGCGGAAGCCGATGAACTGGTCCTCGGGCGTCTCGCCGGCGAGGAAGCGCCCGGCCTCGGTGTCGAAGTCGTCGAACTCGCGCTCGAGGATCGGGATCACGTGGCCCGGGACGTCCTCGAGGATCTCCGGGTTCGCGAGCGTGCCGCGACGGCCGTGCGCCGGGCTCTGAGCGGTGGTCGGTTCCATGGCTCCCCTTCGTGCGGCCGGCCCAGCCGGCAGGTCGCGCGCAATATAGCATCAATCCTTGAGGGATTTACCTATTTAGCATCGGCAGGCCGAGCTGGGACTTGAGCGGGCCTGGCGGACGGAGGCGCGGGGACGGCTGGCCCTGCGGCGGGCGCGGGGGCATACCCGAGCGGTGCGGGAGCATCGGCGTGCGCGCCGCCGGTGAGCCGGCGCCGCTCAGATGGCGGCCGGCGCGTCCGAGTGCAGCCCGCACTCGGTCTTGCTCGTGCCGGCCCAGCGCCCCTCGCGACCGGCGCCGGGCAGCGTGCAGTGCGTGCAGCCGATCGAGGCGTAGTCCCTGTCGTGGAGCGGGTTGTAGGGCAGGTCGCGCTCGGCGATGTACGCCCACAGCCGCCGCTCGTCCCAGTCGGCGAGCGGGTTGAGCTTCCAGAGGCCGTGCCCTGCGTCCCACTCGAGCTTGCGCGCGCCGGCGCGCGTCGGCGCCTGCTCGCGGCGCACGCCGGTGACCCAGGCGTCGAGCCCGGCGAGCGTGCGGCCGAGCGGCTCGAGCTTGCGGATCGCGCAGCAGGCGGTCGGGTCGCGCTTCCACAGCTCGTCGCCGTGGGCGGCGGCCTGCTCGGCGAGCGTCGGGCCCTGCGCGACCTCGACGGAGATGCCATAGCGGGCCTCGACCGCGCGCCACAGCTCGTAGGTCTCGGGGAAGAGCACGTGCGTGTCGAGCGCGAAGACGCGCGCGCGCGGCTCGAGCCCGAGCAGCATGTCGAGCAGGACCGTCTCCTCCTTCTGGAACGAGCACGCGAGCGCCAGCCGCGGATGGAAGCGCTCGAGCGCGTACGCGAGCACGTCGGGCGCGTCGAGGTCCTCGAGGTCCGGCACGGTCTCGGGCGGGGGCGGGGCGGTCGCCATCCAGGAGCAAAATACCCTAAAGCCGACTGGGTTACGAGGCTTGATGAGCGCAGCCGGTTGCGGGGTGGCCCGTTTCGTTCTCCGGGCGCCAGGTGACACGTGGTGTCGCCTGGCGCCGGCAGAACGCCGGCGGGCTGCTCGGCCGGGCGTCGGGCGCAGCGCGCTGCGGCACCGCGACGCCGGCGACCTCAGCCCTCCGCCGCGCCCCAGGGGTGGGGGTCGCCCCAGGCCGAGGGCTCGTCGGGCTCGCGCCCCGTCGCCTCGAGCAGCGCCGCGCGCAGCCACGGGTTCTGACGCGGCGCGACGTCGGCGCGCGGCGGCGCGGTGTCGCGGATGAACTGCTCGACGGCGGCGATCACGGCCGCGGCCTCCTCGGGCGAGGCGCCGGGCGCGACGATCTGGAGCTTGGGGCGGCGGTTCATGGCGCGGGCCGCAGGGTATCGTGGCCCCGCCGATGGAGCTGCCCGTCCTCGACCACGACGCGGTGCTCGCCGCTGTCACGCCGGCCGAGGCGATCGAGCGGGTCCGCGACGGCTTCCTGCGCCATCACCGCGGCGAGTGGACGATGCCGCCGAAGGTCTACCTCGACTGCGCCCCCGACGGCGACTTCCGCGCGATGCCGGCGCGCGGCGGCGACCACGCGCTGCTCAAGTGGATCACGTCGTTCCCCGGGAACCCCGCGCGTGGGCTCCCGACCGTGATGGGGGTGGTCTGCCTGTCCGACGCGCGCACCGGGGAGCCGCTCGCGCTGCTCGACGCGGGCTCCGTCACGGCGCTGCGCACCGGGGCGGTCGCCGCAGTCGCGGCGCAGGCGCTGGCGCGCGCGGACGCGCGCAGCGTCGGGATCGTCGGCTGCGGGCTGCACGGCGCGTGGGCCGCCCGCTGTCTGGCGGCGGCGGGCTTCGAGGCCGGCGTCTGCAGCGACCCGCGCGCCGAGGCCGCGGAGCGGCTCGCGCGGGAGCTGGGCGCGGGCTGGAGCGCGGGCGAGCGCGGCGCGGCGCTCGCGTGCGACGTCGTCTGCTGCGTCACGCCGGGCACGGTTTCCGTCGTCGACGTCGGCGACCTGCGGCCCGGGCTGCACCTCAACATGCTCGGCGCCGACGGACCGGGCAAGGCGGAGGCGACGATCGACGCCGTGGCGAGCTGTGTCCTGTTCTGCGACGAGTGGGCCCAGGCGGCACACGGCGGCGAGCTGACCGGGGCGGTCGAGGCGGGGCGCGTGACGCGCGCGCAGGTCACGGACCTCGGCGCCGTGCTCGCGGGGGACGCGACGGGGCGGGCGGACGACGGCGCGGTGACGCTGTTCGACTCGACCGGGCTCGCGATCCAGGACCTCGCCGTCGC
>DAIOGP010000043.1:0-5708 GCA_036745135.1 Solirubrobacteraceae bacterium | reverse complement strand
ACGGCCTGCTCGAACGCGGCGAGCTGGCGCTGCCCGAGGAACGTGCGGGCGGGGTCGTTGATCGCGTCGAGGCACGACTGCGCGACGGGCGTGCGCAGGGCAGGGACGAGCACGCCGAAGATCGAGCGCGTCGTCGTCGGCGCCGTGGGGCCGAGGTCCGGTTGGCTGTTCGTCGGGTTGATGCAGGCCTGGTCGGCCTTACGGCTGCGGAACGAGCGCTCGTCGAGGAAGAAGAGCTCGAGGTTCTTGCCCCAGCGGAAGGTCCGGTAGAGGCCGTCCTCGCGGGTGTACGTCACGGGCGCGTAGTCGGTGAACGCCTTGACCCCGGCCTTGTAGATCGCCGTGTCGGGCCCCTGGTCGTAGTCGTTGATGAACTCGTGATCGTCCCAGTGGCTGTAGGTCGCGCCGGCGCTGCGCAGCTTCTGCAGGTTCGGCAGCGCGAGGTTCTGGCGGTACTTCGCCCACTTCTGCGGGACGGTGGTGGCGGGCCCGCCGGCGCCGGGGACCTCGGTGTCCGAGTAGATCGTGTCGCCGAAGTTGATGTTGAAGTCGTTGCCCTCGCGCGCCATCCGGCCGTAGACCTGGAACGCGTTGTAGTAGGGCTTGCTCGCGCCGGCCGCGCGCTGCGCGTCGGCGTCGCCCGTGAACGCGAACGAGATCGGCGCGTCCGCATCCGCGGCCGGCGCGGTCGTGAAGCGCCCGATCGCGCTGCGGGTCTTCCCCCGCCGGAAGCGGTACGCGTACGCGGTCGCCGGCCTGAGCCCCTTGACGACGGCCTGGACGGTGGTGTCGGCCGCGGCCTTCGCGGACAGCGTCCGCGTGATCGCGACGCGCCGCAGCCGGCGGTCGGTCGAGACCTCGAGCGTGACCTTCCCGGCCTTCCCGACGCGGGTCCAGAGCTTCGCCGAGCTCGGCGTGACCTCACCCGCTGCCACCCCGGAGTCGAAGGCCTTCGCGCCGGCCACCGACGGTGCGAGCACCAACGCGGCGAGGGCCATGGGGACGACGAGCGGGGACGTGCGGCGCATGCGGACTCCTCTTCGGGGGCTGACGCTAGAGCGGGATGTTGCCGTGCTTGCGCTTGGGTCCCGGCTCGCGCTTGGTGAGCAGGGTGCGCAGCGCCGTGATGACCTTCGGGCGCGTCTCGTGGGGGACGATCACGTCGTCGATGTAGCCGCGCTCGGCCGCCGAGTAGGGGTTCGCGAAGCGCGCCTTGTAGTCGTCCATCAGGGTCTTGCGGCGCTCGTCCGGCGTCGGCGACCGCGCGATGTCGCGCCGGTAGATGATGTTGACCGCGCCCTCCGGACCCATCACTGCGACCTCCGCCGTCGGCCAGGCGAAGTTGAAGTCGGCCAGCAGGTGCTTGGAGGACATGACGTCGTAGGCGCCGCCGTAGGCCTTGCGCGTGACGACCGTGATCTTCGGCACGGTCGCCTCGGTGAACGCGTAGAGCAGCTTCGCGCCGTGGCGGATGATGCCGCCCCACTCCTGCTCGGTGCCGGGCAGGAAGCCGGGCACGTCGCACATCGTCAGCAGCGGGATGTTGAAGGCGTCGCACGTGCGCACGAAGCGAGCGGCCTTGGCGGACGCGTCGATGTCGAGCACGCCGGCCATCGACTTCGGCTGGTTGCCGACGACCCCGATCGCGTGGCCGTCGAGCCGCGAGAAGCCGCACACGATGTTCGTCGCGTGGTGCTCGTGCACCTCGAAGAACTCGCCGTCGTCGACGATCAGGCGGATCACGTCGCGCATGTCGTAGGGCTTGTTGGGGTTGTCGGGCACGACCGTGTCGAGCGCCGGGTCCATCCGGTCGGGATCGTCGGTCGGCAGCACGCGCGGCGGCGTCTCGAGGTTGTTCTGCGGCAGGAAGGAGAAGAGGTAGCGCGTGTCCTCGAGGCACGCATCCTCGTCCTCGGAGGCGAAGTGCGCGACGCCCGACTTCGTGTTGTGCGTCATCGCGCCGCCGAGCTCCTCGAAGGTCGGCTCCTCGCCGGTGACCGTCTTGATCACGTCGGGACCGGTGATGAACATGTGCGAGGTCTCCTTCACCATGAAGATGAAGTCGGTGATCGCGGGCGAGTAGACGGCGCCGCCGGCGCACGGCCCCATGATCAGCGAGATCTGCGGGATCACGCCCGAGCACTTGACGTTGCGCACGAACACGTCGCCGTAGGCGCCGAGCGAGACGACGCCCTCCTGGATGCGCGCGCCGCCGGAGTCGTTGATGCCGATCACGGGGCAGCCGATCTTGGCCGCCAGGTCCATGATCTTGCACATCTTCTCGGCCATGACCTCGCCGAGCGAGCCGCCGAAGACGGTGAAGTCCTGGCTGAAGACGCACACGTGGCGGCCGTCGATCGTGCCGTGCCCGGTGACGACCGCGTCGCCGTAGGGGCGCGTCTTCTGCATGTCGAACTCGTAGGTGCGGTGGCGCACGAACGTGTCGAGCTCCTGGAAGGAGCCCGGGTCGAGCAGCTTCTCGATCCGCTCGCGGGCCGTGTACTTGCCCTTCGCGTGCTGCTTCTCGACCGCGGCCTCGGAGGCGGAGTGGATCGCGGCCTCGCGCAGCTCGTGCAGCTGGGCGAGCTTCTCCTCGAAGGTCTCGGGCGAGTGCTGGCGCATCGGCGCGCCGGATGTTATCCGCGCCCCGGGGTGTCGGCTCGGCTCAGCCCCGGGAGAAGGGCCGGTGGTGCGCGGAGCCGAGCGCGTCGAGCACGCCGGCGAGGATCTCCTGGGCCGGCTGCTCGGCTTCCGTTGCCGGCCCGGGCTCCGTGTGGACGGCCTCGGGCTCGGGGGCGACCTCGGCCGCCGGCGGATCCGGCTCGGCGACGGGCGCGGGCTCCGAGGGGAGCGACGCGGGCTCGGCGGCGACGTCGGCGGCCGGCGACTCGAAGGGGGTGGGCTCCGGCTCGGGGGCCGCGAGCGTCGGCGGGTCCGGGACGAGGGGCTCGGGCTCGGCGGCGGCGAGCTCGAACGCCGGGTCCGGCGCGCCGGCGGCCGGCGGCGCCGGTGTCGGCGCATCCGCGGGGAGCACCGGGAAGAAGGTCGCCGACGGGCCTGCCGGGGTGTCGACGGCCGCTCGCCGCCGGCGGAAGAACCGGCCGATCAGGCCCGGGCGTGCGGGCACGGCCTGCACGGCCTCGACGTCGGGGGCGTGCGGCGGGGGTGGCTCGGCCGCGCCCGAGCCGGCCGCGGGGGACCCCTCGATCGCATGCTCCTCGAGCGGTGCGGGTGTGGCCTCGATCGCGTGCTGCTCGACCGGTTCCGCGGCGGCGACCGCGATCGTGCCGTCCGGCATCGCGGTCTCCGCCGGATACCACGGCGTGGCGGCGGCCGGCTCGGCGGCCGCGGTGGGCGGTTCCTCGGTCTCGGCCGGCGCTTCGTGGACGCGCTCGGGCGCCGGCTCCGGCGCGGGCGCGGTCAGCTCGGCGGTGATCTTCACGCGGGTGCCCCAGCCCGACGGGGCCAGCTCGACGGTCCCGCGGGCGCGCTCGCCCTCCCAGGCGACGGCGCTCTCCGGGTCGAGCCGGGTGATGCGGACCTCGCCGAAGGCGTCGAGGTGGCGCGAGAGGGCGGCGGGGTCGCTGAGCTCCGCCCACAGCTCGGGGGCGGACTTCACCAGCGTTCGCTGTGCCTCGGCGGCGGCCATCGCCAACCGATTCGCGCGCCGCGCCGGGACTCCTCCCGGCGGCAACGCGACGGTCAGGCTCAGCCCGGCCTGACCACCATCAGGAACAGCGCGACGAGCACCAGCAGGCTCGACAGCTGGCCACCCAGCGCGAGGCGCCGGGCCAGCGCCGCGTGCTCGGCGCTCAGCGTCACCTCGCCGGCGCCCGCCGCCGCGACGTCGCGCTCGGCGATCGCGAGCAGCTTGCGCTCCGTCGGGGTGAAGAATGCGCCGCCCAGCCCGAGCAGCACGATCAGGATCGCGAACGCGCCGCTGATCCAGCCGGTCGAGAGCTCGTAGGGACCGTCGGCGACGAGGTAGATGCCCGCCAGCAGCACCAACGTCGCCGCGGGCGTGATCAGCCGCGTGCCGATCAGCGTCTGCACCCGATACAGGTAGGGCAGGCTCCGCGGGTCGCTGCGCTGGGCGACGACGTGCATGATCGGGTACGCGAAGGTGACACCGAACGCGATCACGGCGCTCGCCACGTGCACGAAGAGGACGACGTCGTAGAAGCGGATCGCGGCGGGGAGCATGCGCGGAAGCTAGAGCCGGTGCCAGACGAATCCGGGCGGCGGCTGCTCGGCGGGCCGAAGACCGGCCCGGGCCCTACAACGTGCCGATTCGCCCGACCGGCCAGTAGGTGGCGAACGCGCGCCCGACGATCCACGAGCGGGGAACCGGACCCCAGAAGCGGCTGTCGTCCGAGTCGCCGCGGTTGTCGCCCATCATGAAGTACGTCTTGGGCGGCACGACGACGGCCTGCGGGAAGTCGCAGTTCGAGACGGTGCAGGTGCGCGCATAGGGCTCGCGCAGCGGGCGCCCGTTGACGATCGCGAGCCCCTTGCGGATCGCGATGCGGTCGCCCGGGAGCCCGATCACGCGCTTGATGAAGTTCTGCCCGTCGCGAGTCGCGGACGGGGTGGCGCAGGGCGCGTCGGTGCCCTGGCCCTGGTCGGGATTCGCGCAGATCTGCGCCGCCGCCTGCACCGGCGGGTGGAACACGAGCACGTCGCCGCGGCGCGGGTCGCCGAAGCTGTTGCCGACGCGGTTGACGAGCACCCGCTGGCCGACCTCCAGCGTCGGCACCATCGAGCGGCTCGGGATTCGATAGGGCTTGACGACGAGCGCTTGCACGCCGAGCGCGATCGCGATCGCCGCGGCGACGGTGAGCAGGATCTCGATCAGCCCGCCGGCCGGGGTCTTGCGGAACGGGCCGCGCACGATGCGCATCACGAGGTGGGCTGATAGGCGCCGAAGACGTCGCGCATCGCGCCGCAGGCCTCGCCCATCGAGCAGCGGTCCGCGAGCGCCTGGCGGATGAACGGCAGCAGGTTGTCGGCGCCGCGGCAGGCGGCGCGCAGCTCCTCGAGTCGGCGCTCGACGAGCTCCTGGTCCCGGTTCGCCTTGAACGCGCGCAGGCGCTCGACCTGCTCGCGCTCGGACTCGGGGTCCACGCGCAGGATGTCGGGCACCTCGAGCCCCTCCTCGACGTACTTGTTGACGCCGACCACCACGTCCTGGCCGAGGCGGTAGCGCTCGTGGTAGCCGAACGCCGACTCCTCGATCTCGCTCTTCATGAAGTCGATCGCGTTGACCGAGCCGCCGAGCTCGTCGACCTTGGCGATCAGCTCCCGCGCGCGCTCCTCGAGCTCCGCGGTCAGCGCCTCGACGTAGAACGAGCCGGCGAACGGGTCCACCGTGTCCGTCGCGCCGGACTCGTGCGCGATCACCTGCTGCGTGCGCAGCGCGATCTTCGCGGCGCGCTCGGTCGGCAGCGCCAGCGCTTCGTCGTAGCCGTTGGTGTGCAGCGACTGCGTGCCGCCGCAGACGGCGGCGAACCCCTGCAGGGCGACGCGGACGATGTTGTTCTCCGGCTGCTGCGCGGTCAGCGTGACGCCCCCCGTCTGCGTGTGGAAGCGCAGCATCATCGACTTCGGGTCCTGCGCGCCGAAGCGGTCGCGCATGATCTCCGCCCACATCGTGCGCGCGGCGCGGAACTTCGCGACCTCCTGGAAGACGTTGTTGTGGCCGTTGAAGA
>DAIOGP010000042.1:0-9090 GCA_036745135.1 Solirubrobacteraceae bacterium | reverse complement strand
AAGGCGCGAGGCTCCAGGGTCGGGTCCGGGGACGGGCTCCGGCGATGCGCGAGCGGGCGGACGTGCCACCCGGCGCACCGGCAGGCGGAGCGTGTGACGAGGCAGGGTAACGGACTCAGGCGCGCGGTCGGCGCGGCGTGGGCGCGCCGCGGGCCTACGCGGCCCGCCCGGCGCGCGCCGGGCCGCCGCGGGCGCGGCGCTCCCCGCGCTCGACGAAGTCGATGATCAGCGGGATCCCCTCGAAGCGGTAGCGCTCGCGCATGCGGTTCTCGATGAAGTAGGCGTAGTCGCGCGTGACGCGGTTGCGCGAGTTGACCTGGATCGAGAAGCGCGGCGGGCGCTCGCCGGTCTGCGTCATGTAGATCAGCTTCAGCCGGTGGCCCTGCTTCGCCGGCGGCTGGCGCTGCTGGACGAGCTCGCCGAGGAAGCGGTTGAGCTCGCTCGTCGGGATCCGGCTGCCGGCGCGGTCGGCGAGCGCCTGCACCTCGGCCAGGAGGCGCTTGACGTTGCGCCCGGTGACCGCGCTCCCCGTCAGCACGCGCGGCCGCAGGCGCAGCTTCATCAACGCCCGGGCGCGCTCGTGCTCGAGGTCCACGTCCGCGCCGGCGAGGTCCCACTTGTTCAGCACGAGCGCGGTCGCGCAGCCCGACTTCATCGCGAGCTCGGCGATGCGCAGGTCCTGCGCGGTGATCCCGTCCTGCGCGTCGCAGACCACGAGCGCGACGTCGGCGCGCTCCGCCGCGCGCTGCGAGCGCAGCGTGGTGTAGTACTCGACCGCCTCGGAGACCTTCGCCGCGCGCCGAATCCCGGCCGTGTCGACGATGATCATCGGCCGGCCCTCGACCTCGAGCCGCACGTCGATCGCATCGCGCGTCGTGCCCGCGACCTCGGAGACGATCACGCGCTCGGCGCCGAGGAACGCGTTGAGCAGCGAGGACTTGCCGACGTTCGGGCGGCCGATGATCGCGAGCCGGACGAGACCCTCCTCCGCCGGCGGCTCGTCGTCGGGCAGCAGCGCGACGAGCCGGTCGAGCAGATCGCCCGTCCCCAGGCCCTGCGCCGCGGAGACCGGTTGGGGCTCGCCGAGGCCGAGCCGGTGGAACTCGGCCGCGAGCGGCTCGTCGCGCACCGTGTCGCACTTGTTCGCGACGACGATCGTGGCGAGATCGCCGCGGCGCAGCAGGTCGGCGAGCTCCTCGTCGCCCGGCCGCACGCCGGCGCGCGCGTCGACGACGAACAGGATCGCGTCCGCGTCGGCGAGCGCCGCGCGCGCCTGGTCCTGGACCTGCCGCGCGAGCGCATCGCGGTCGTCGAGGTCGACGCCGCCCGTGTCGATCAGCGTGAACGTGCGGCCGTTCCACTCGCACGGGAGCTCCTTGCGGTCGCGCGTGACCCCCGGCTGCGCGTGGACGACCGCCTCGCGGGAGCCGGTCAGCCGGTTGACGAGCGACGACTTGCCGACGTTCGGGTAGCCGACGACGGCGACCTTCATCGCGCGACCCCCGCGGCGTGGGCCAGCTCGGCGATCCGCTCCACGACCTCGTCGACGGTCAGCCCGGTGGTGTCGAGCAGCGTCGCGTCGGCCGCCGGCTCGGCCGGGCTGTGCGCCCGCGTGCGATCGCGCGCGTCGCGGTCGGCCTGCTCGGCGAGCACCGCCGCGGTGTCGGTCCCCAGCTCGGCGGCGCGGCGGCGCGCGCGTTCCTGCGGGTCCGCGCCGAGGTAGACCTTGACCGCCGCCCCGGGCGCGACGACGGTGCCGATGTCGCGGCCCTCGGCGACCCAGTCGCCGTGCGCGAGCAGCGCGCGCTGCTTGGCGACGAGCGCCTCGCGCACGCCGGGGTCGGCGGCGACGCGCGAAGCCTCGCGCGAGACCTCGGGTGTCCGGATCGCCGCCGTGACGTCGCGGCCGTCGAGCAGGACCCGCTCGCCGAGGCCGATCTCGATCGCCGCGGCGACCGCGGCGGGCGGCGCGCCGCGCTCGCCCGCCGCGAGCGCGACGCAGCGGTACATGGCCCCGGAGTCGAGGTACGTGAAGCCGAGCCGCGCGGCGAGCGCGCGCGCGACCGTGGACTTGCCTGCCCCCGCGAGGCCGTCGATGGCGATCACCATGGCGCGCCGAACCCTACGCGAGCGCCGCGAGGTCCTCGGCGAAGCGCGGGTAGGAGACGGCGGCGGCCTCCATCCCGTCGACCTCGACGCCCTCGCGCGAGGCGAGCCCGGCGACGGCGCCGAGCATCGCGAGGCGGTGGTCGCCGTGCGCCGCGATCCGCCCGCCCCGCAACGCCCCGCCGCCCGTGACCGCGAAGCCGTCGTCGGTCGCCTCGATCCGAGCGCCGAGGCCGCGCAGGCCCTCCACGACGGTCGCGATCCGGTCGGACTCCTTCAGGCGCAGCTCCTGCGCGCCGCGCACGACGGTCTCGCCCTCGGCGAACGCGCCGAGCAGCGCGACGAGCGGCAGCTCGTCGATCGCGAGCGGGACCTCGTCGGGCTCGACCGTCGTGCCGCGCAGGCCGCTCGCCGCGAGCTCGAGCGTCGCGACCGGCTCCGTCGCCGCGAGCGGGGCGCCCGGCGGCTCGAGCTCGCCCGCGACCTCGACGCCCATGCGCGCGAGGATGCGCAGGAACCCCGTGCGCGTCCAGTTGACGCCGACGTGCTCGAGCGCGATCCGCGAGCCGGGCACGAGCACCGCCGCGGCGACGAGGAACGCCGCCGACGATGGATCGGCGGGCACGGCGATCGCGTCGAGCGCGAGCTCGGGCGTCGCGGTCACCGTCACGCGCTCGCCGTCGCGGGTGACGCTCGCGCCCGCCGCGAGCAGCATGCGCTCGGTGTGGTCGCGACTCGGGACGCGCTCGACGACGGTCGTCGCGCCGCGCGCGCCGAGCCCGGCGAGCAGGACGCACGACTTCACCTGGGCGCTCGCGACCGGGAGCTCGTACTCGATGCCGTGCAGCGCCGCGCCGTGGACCGTGAACGGCGGGAAGCGACCGTCGCGGGCGTCGATCCGCGCGCCCATGCGCGCGAGCGGCTCGGCGATGCGATCGACCGGCCGGCCGCGAATCGACGCGTCGCCGTCGAGCGTGAAGCTCGCGCCCTCCTGCAGCGCGAGCCAGCCCGGGAGCAGACGCATGAGCGTCCCGGCGTTGCCGACGTCGATGACGCCGTCCGGCGGCCGCGGACCGCGCAGCCCGATGCCGTGGACGTCGAGCCCGTCCGCGGTGCGCACGACGCGCGCGCCGAGCGCCTCGACCGCCGCGAGCGTCGAGCGCGTGTCCTGCGCGTCGAGGTAGCCGCGCACGCGCGTGACGCCGGCTGCGGCGGCACCGAGCAGCGCGGCCCGGTGGGAGATCGACTTGTCGGCCGGGGGCGTCAGCCTCCCGCGCAGCGGCCCGGAGGGGTCGAAGCGGACCATCACGGCCTGCTCGCCGCGCTCACGCCCGCGCCACCGGCAGCGACAGCGCGCCGATCAGCTCGGTGGCGCGCGCCGCCGCCTCGTCCCCCGCGATCCACAGCGCCACCTGGCCCTCGCGCCTGTCGGGCGCCGGGTAGAGCGCCATGTCGACGATGTTGACCCCGGCGCGCCCGAGCGCGAGCGCGATCTCGGCGACGACGCCCGGGCGGTTGGACACGGCGACGCGCAGCTCGTGCACCTCGCCGCCGGCCAGCTCGACCTCGAGCAGCGTGCGCCGGTCGGAGCGCGCGCGCTCGTTCCAGGCCGCGATCGCGCCGGCGTCGCCCGCCGCGAGCGCCGCGCGCACCTCGGCGAGCCGGCGCTCGGTCTCCGCGAGCTGGGCGATCAGCGTGTCGCGGTTGGAGAGGTAGATGTCGGTCCAGATCGCGCTGTTGGCGCCCGCCACGCGCGTCGCGTCGCGGAAGCTCGGGCCGGCCGCGGGCAGTCGCTCGTGCTCGACCTCGAGCGCGCGGGCCGCCTGCGAGACGAGCACGTTCGCGAGCACGTGCGGGAGGTGGGAGACGTTGGCCATCGTCCGGTCGTGCGCCTCGGGCTCGATCGCCTGGGGCTGCGCGCCGAGACCGGCGAGCATCCGGTGCAGCCGCTCGTAGAGCACGCCCGTGGTGCGCTCGGTCGGCGTCAGGTACCAGGTCGCGCCCTCGAACAGGTCGGCGCGCGCGTGCTCCACGCCGGCCGTCTCCGCGCCGGCGAGCGGGTGGCCGCCGACGAAGCGCGCGTCAGCGCCCACGGCTGCGACGATCGCGCGCTTGGTCGACCCGACGTCCGTGACGACGCAGTCGGGCGCGGCCGCCGCGAGCACCTCGCCGAGCACCGCCGGCAGCGCGCCGACCGGCGCGGCGACGACCGCGACGTCGGCCCCCGCGAGCGCCTCCGCGATCGACCCGCAGGCGTCGTCGACGGCGCCGCGCTCGCGCCCGACGCGCAGCGCCTGCGGATCCGGGTCGTAGCCGGCGACGGTCGCGCCGTGCCGAGCGCGCGCCGCCATGCCGACGGAGCCGCCGATCAGCCCGACGCCGACGACCGCGAGCCTCAAACGGACGACAGTTCCTTGCCCGCCACCGCCGCGGCGCGCTCCACCAGCTCGACGTACTGGGCGAAGGCGCTGTTCGGGAGCGCCTGCGGGCCGTCGCAGATCGCCGCGTCGGGATCCGGGTGGATCTCGACGATGATCCCGTCGGCGCCCGCGGCGGCTGCGGCCAGCGACAGCGACGTGACGAAGTCGCGGCGCCCGGCGGCGTGGCTCGGGTCGACGATCACCGGCAGGTGCGAGAGCTCCTTGAGCACCGGGATGGCGGTCAGGTCGAGCGTGAAGCGGTACGCGGTCTCGAACGTGCGGATCCCCCGCTCGCACAGCATCACCGCCTCGTTGCCCTCCTTGAGCACGTACTCAGCCGCCATCAGCAGCTCCTCCAGCGTCGAGGACAGCCCGCGCTTGAGCAGCACCGGGCAGCCGGAGCGGCCGACCTCCGAGAGCAGCGTGTAGTTCTGCATGTTGCGCGCGCCGATCTGGACGACGTCTGCCACCTCGAGCACCGGCTCGAGATCGCGCACGTCCATCAGCTCGGTGACGATCGGCAGCCCGGTCTCGGCCTTGGCCTCGGCGAGCAGCCGCAGGCCCTCCTGGCCGAGCCCCTGGAACGAGTACGGCGACGAGCGCGGCTTGTAGGCCCCGCCGCGGAACAGCGAGCCGCCGGCCTCCTTGACCACGCGCGCGGTGTCGAGCGTCTGGTCGCGCGACTCGACCGTGCACGGCCCCGCGATCAGCGAGAAGTGCTGCCCGCCGATCTTGCGCCCGTCGATCTCGATCACGGTCCGCTCGCCGCCGCGCAGCTGGCTCGAGGCGAGCTTGTACGGCTTGAGGATCGGCACGACCTGGTCGACGCCGGGTGCGCCCTCGAGCCCGAGCCGCGCCACGTGCTCGCGGTCGCCGATCGCCCCGATGACCGTGAGCTCCTCGCCGCGCGAGATGTGCGCGCGAGCGCCCACGCTCTCGACCCGTTTCGTGACGGCCGCGATCTCCTCCTCGCTCGCCGTCGTCTTCATGATGATCATCATCAGTCCCTGTCCTTTCGCACAACGCCTGGGTTTCCCTGTCAGTGGTACGGCTGACCGCGCGTGGCGGCCGGGTGATCGGCGCTCGACCCGAGAGGTCCGGTGCGGACGGCGAGGACGTCGCCGGCCGAGCGCCTAGCTAAATCGCCAGGCGTAGCGATAGAGCGCAAAGGAGCCACCGGCGATGCCGGACGTGTGCTGCGAGGCGATCTGCGGGTGGCGATCGGACATGCGCTCCGCGCTTTGTAGCAGGTCGGGCCGCGGCTGACCAGGAACCCGCTACGCGACGAGCGGCGCGAGCGCGGCGAGGAACCGGGCGTTCTCGTCCGGCAGGCCGACGGTCACGCGCAGCGCGCCCGGACGACCGAGCGGCGTTCCGGCCCGGACGAGGATGCCCTGGTCGGCGAGCCCGCCCAGGACGCGACCCTCGTCCTCGGCGTCGCCGACCGAGACCCAGCAGAAGTTGGCCTGCGAAGCGGCGGGCTCGAGCCCGAGCTCGCGCAGCCCGTCCTCCATCCCGATCCGCTCGGCGATCGTGCGCTCGACGCGGCGCACGACCTCGTCCTGGTGCTCGAGCGCCTCGACGGCGGCCGCCTGCGCGGCGGCGTTGCAGAAGAACGGCTGGCGCACCTGCTCGACCGCGCGCGGCAACTCGTCCGAGCCGCACAGCGCGAAGCCGACGCGCAGCCCGGCGAGCCCGTAGACCTTCGAGAAGGTCCGCAGCAGGACGACGTTCGGGTGGCGGCGCAGGAGGTCGATCGAGGCGTCGGGGTCGTCGAGCGTCGAGAACTCGCAGTAGGCCTCGTCGAGGATCACGCACACGTGCCGCGGGACGCGCGCGACGAACGCCTCGAGCTCGGCCAGCGGCAGCGCGGTGCTCGTCGGGTTGTTGGGGTTGCAGACGATCACCAGGCGGGTCACGGCGGTGATCTCGAGCGCCATCGCGTCGAGGTCGTGGCGGTCCTCCGCGTCGAGCGGGACCTCGATCGCGCGCGCCCCCGAGGCCGCCGAGAGGTGCGGGTAGACGGAGAACGACGGCCACGCGTGGACGAGCTCCGCGCCCGGCTCGAGCAGCGCCTCGCCGGCGGCGAGCAGGATGTCGCAGGAGCCGTTGCCGATCGCGATGTTCGCCGCGGGCACGCCGTAGCGCGCGGCGAGCTTCGCGCGCAGCGCCGCGTTCGTCGGGTCCGGGTAGCGGTTGACGCCCTCGAGCGCGCGCTGCGCCGCGGCGACGACCGCCGGGTGCGGCGCGAACGGCGACTCGTTGCTCGCGAGCCGCACGAGCGGGCCCGGATGGGCGTAGCCGTCGGCCGCCGGGTAGACGGGGAGGTCCCTGAGCTTCGACGCGAACTCGATCGCCATCGGGCCTATTGTGCCGCCTCGAGGTCGGCGCGCAGCGCGCGCGCCTCGCCGAGGTACACGTGGCGCGGGGCGTGGTCGTCGGGCGCGCGGTAGTGCAGCATCACGCGCAGCACGCGCGGCATCGAGCCGGGGACGTCGATCTCGCGCGCGCACAGCAGCGGCACCCGGTCGAAGCCCATCGCGCGCGCCGCGACCGCCGGGAACTCGGCGTTCAGGTCGGGCGTGAGCGTGAAGATCGCCGAGACGACGTCGCCGGGCGCGAGCGCGTTGCGCGCGAGCAGCTCGGTCATCAGCTCGGTCGTGGCGCCGAGGATCGCCGCCGCGTCGTTGGCGGGCACCGAGTTGGCGCCGCGGAGAGCGAAGACCCGCATGGCGGCGGGATTGTGGCAGGCGGCGGCGTGGAGGGCCCGCGCACCGCGCTAGGAGCCGCGTCGCGTCGGCTGTCGGCGCCGCTGCGCCGGAGGCCGGGCGGTCCCGGGCGGTGCGGGGGACGCGGGCGGCGTGGCGGACGCCTTGCGCAGCCGCTCGACCTCCGCGGCCGTCAGCCGGCGGTGCCCGCCCGGGGCCAGGTCGCCGAGCGCGAGCGGGCCGAAGCGGATGCGCTCGAGCGCGAGCACGCGGTGGCCGACCGCCTCGCACATGCGCTTGATCTGGCGCTTGCGGCCCTCGTGGATCGTCAGCTCGAGCAGGTCGGGCGCCACGCGACGCACCTGGGCGGGCGACGTGCGGCCGTCGTCGAGGTCGACGCCGTCGCGCAGCGCGCGCAGCGCGGTCGGGCGCACCGGGGGGCTTGCGACCGTCACCCGGTAGGTCTTCGGGACCTCGAAGCGCGGGTGCGTCAGGAGGTTGGCGAGCTCGCCGTCGTTGGTGAGCAGGATCAGGCCCGTCGAGTCCGCGTCGAGCCGACCGACCGGGTAGAGGCGCGCCGAGCTGGGGACGAGCTGCGTGACGGTGCGCCGACGCTGCGGATCGCTCGCCGTCGAGACCACGCCCGCGGGCTTGTTGAGCGCGTAGACGACCCGCGACTCGGCGCCGGCGAGCGACTCGCCGTCGACGGCCACCCCGCTCGCGGCGTCGACGTCGCGCGCCGGGTCGGTCACGACCGCGCCGGCGACGGTCACGCGGCCGGCCCGGATCAGCTCCTCCGCCGCGCGGCGCGAGGCGACGCCGGCGTGGGCGAGGAACTTGGCGAGCCGCATCGGCTGCAACCATAGGCGCGTGGACGACGATCCGCTTTACGAGCTGCACGACAGGCCCGAGCTCAGCTCGCCGGTCCTCGTCGTCGCGCTCGAGGGCTGGATCGACGCCGGCGCGGGGCGCGCCGGGGCGCTCGAGCTGCTGGACGCCGAGCTCACCGCCAGCACCGTCGCGACGTTCTCGGGCGACGACCTGCTCGACTTCCGCGCCCGGCGCCCGGTCCTGCACCTGCGCGACGGCGTCAACACGGCGCTCACGTGGCCGACGATCGAGCTGCGCCACGCGCGCGACCACGGCGGCAACGACCTGCTGCTGCTCATCGGCCACGAGCCGGACGTCCAGTGGAAGCGCTTCTCCGAGCAGGTCGTCGCGCTCGCGCTCGAGCTCGGCGCGCGCATGATGTGCGGTCTCGGCGCCTATCCGATCGGCGTCCCGCACACGCGGCCGTGCCGGCTCTCGGTGTCGGCGAGCTCCGAGGAGCTCGCCGTGAGCACGGGCTGGGACCGCAACTCAGTGGACGTTCCGGCCGGCGTCCAGTCGGCGATCGAGCGCCGCTGCGCGGACGTCGGGCTGTCCGCGGTGGGGCTGTGGGCGCAGGTACCCCACTACGTCGCCGCGATGCCCTACCCCGGGGCCTCGGTGGCGCTGCTCGAGGGCCTGCGCGCGGTCGCGGGCGTCGACGTGCCGCTGACCGCGATCGAGCAGGCCGCCGAGGCGCAGCGCCGGCGGATCGACGAGCTCGTCGCGAACTCCGACGAGCACCGCGAGCTCGTGCACCAGCTCGAGATCGCCTACGACGAGGCGGTCGGCGCGGCGCCGCTCAACCTCGCCAACCTGCCCTCGGGCGACGAGCTCGCGGCCGAGCTCGAGCGGTTCCTGCGCGAGCAGGGCGACTAGCGAGCCGCCGGGCTCGCCGGGGCCCGGTTCGCCGGGCGCCCCTCCTGCGACCATAGGGACATGGACCTCGAGCTCCTCGACCGCACGCTCACCGAGCGGGGACAGCCCGC
>DAIOGP010000041.1:2631-9093 GCA_036745135.1 Solirubrobacteraceae bacterium | reverse complement strand
GCGAGGTCGCGTGCCCGTTCGACGCGATCACGATGGGCCACGACTACGAGCTGTCCGACTACAACCGCGGCGACCTGATCTTCACCAAGGAGATGCTGCTCGACGTGCCGCTCGAGCGCACGCCGCTGCGGGCCGAGGGCGAGTGATGGCCGAGGTCGTCTTCTTCATCGCGGCGATCGCTGCGATCGCCGGCGCGATCGGCGTCGTCATGCTGCGCAACCCGCTCTACAGCGTGCTCGCGCTCGTGTGCCACCTCGTGGCGCTCGCGGCGCTGTTCCTGCTGCTGCGCGCGGAGTTCGTCGCGGCCGCGCAGGTCGTCGTCTACGCCGGCGCGGTGATGGTGCTCTACGTGTTCGTCGTGGCCTACGTCGGCGGCGCCGACGAGCCGCTGCGCGGGCCCGGCCCCGGCGGGTTGCGCGTCGTCGGGCCGCTGACCGGGGCGCTACTGCTCGTCGAGCTCCTGATCGCGACGCTCGGCTCGGGCCTGCAGGCGATCTCCGCGGAGGGCGCGCCCTACGTCAGCGGTTTCGGGACGCCGGCCAGGATCGGCGAGCTGCTGCTGACGAAGTTCCTGCTGCCGTTCGAGGTCGCGTCGTTCCTGCTGCTCGTCGCGGCGGTCGGCGCGGTGATCCTGGCGCGCCGCCGGCGCGGGCTCGACGAGGACCAGGGCGGCGGGCGCACCGGGCCACTCGACATCCCGCGCCCCGTGGAGACCGGGACGATGGCCGAGAGCGTCGGGACGCGGGGCGCCTGATGGCGATCGGCTGGTACCTCGCCGTCTCGGCGTTCATCTTCTGCATCGGCGCCGCGGGCGTGCTCACGCGGCGCAACCCGCTCGTCGTGCTGCTGTGCCTCGAGCTGATGCTGAACGCCGGCAACCTCGCGCTCGTCGCGTTCGCGCGCATGTGGGGCAACGGCGACGGGCAGATCTTCGCGCTGATCGTGATGGTCGTCGCCGCGTGCGAGGTCACGATCGGCCTCGGCCTGATCGTCGCGATGTACCGCAACCGGCTGCCGATCGACGTCGACGAGCTGCGGGAGCTGCGCGGATGACGCGCGCCGGCGCCAGGGGGGCGCGCGCATGAGCCCCACGACCTACGGCTGGCTCGTGCTCGCGTTCCCGCTCGCGGGGACGATCGCGATCGGGCTCGGCTTCAAGCGCCTCTCGGGCCCTGCCGCGGGCTGGATCGGCACCGCGGCGATCTTCGCGTCCTTCGTCTCGGCGCTCGGCGCGCTGCAGCAGCTGCTCGACCGCGAGCCCGAGAACCGCCAGCTCGTCTCCTCGCTGTGGGACTACGCGAGGACCGTCGGCGTCGACGCGCAGCTGTCGATCCTCGTCGACCCGCTGTCGCTCTTCATGGTGCTCGTCGTCACCGGCGTCTCGACCCTGATCCACCTCTACTCGGTCGCCTACCTGCGCTCGGACGAGGGCTACGCGCGCTTCTTCAGCTTCCTGAACTTCTTCGTCTTCTCGATGCTGCTGCTGGTCCTCGCCGGCAACTTCCTGCTGCTGATCGTCGGCTGGGCGTTCGTCGGCGCGGCCTCGTACATGCTGATCTCGTTCTGGTACCGCCGCACGACGGCGACCGACGCGGGCATGAAGGCGTTCGTGATCAACGTGATCGGCGACGTCGGGCTCGTGCTCGGGACGTACTTCATCTTCAAGCACACGGGCACGCTCGACTTCCTCGGGAGCTTCGACAAGGTCGGCGAGGTGTTCGGCCGCAACGACGGCGACCTCGTCGCCGGCTGCGTCCTGCTGCTCGTCGGCGCGTTCGCGAAGTCGGCCCAGATCCCGCTGCACACCTGGCTGCCGGACGCGATGGAGGGCCCGACCCCGGTCTCCGCGCTGATCCACGCGGCGACGATGGTGACCGCGGGCGTCTACCTGATCGCGCGCCTGCACCCGCTGTTCGAGCAGGCGCCGGCGGCGGCCGACGTCGGCGCCGTGATCGGCTGCCTGACGCTGCTCGTCGCGGGCACGATCGGCCTCGTCGCGACCGACCTCAAGCGCGTGATCGCCTATTCGACGATGTCCCAGATCGGCTACATGATCATGGCCGTCTCCGCGGGCGCCTACGCGGCGGGCCTCTTCCACCTGATGACGCACGCGTTCTTCAAGGCGCTGCTGTTCATGGCCGCCGGCTCGCTGATCGCCGCGATGGCCGGCGAGCAGTCGCTGGACCGGATGGGCGGCTTCCGCCGCGCGCTGCCGTTCACGTACGGCTGCTTCGGCGTCGGCGGCCTCGCGCTCGCCGGCGTGCCGCCGTTCTCGGGCTTCTTCTCCAAGGACGAGATCCTGCTGCTCGTCGGCGACCGCGGCGGCTGGCACTGGGGGCTCTACGTCGTCGGCTACATCGGTGCGCTGCTGACCGCGATCTACACGTTCCGGATGATCTTCCGCGCGTTCCTCGGCGAGCCGGTCGCGCCGGCGCGCGAGCTCGAGCAGGGCCACGTGCACCACGCGGACACGCCGCGCAACCCCGCGACGGGCGAGGCCGAGGACGCCGACGTCGGCTTCCCCGGCGCCGAGCACCACATCGCCGAGCGCGCCGGCGAGATGAAGGGCGCGATGGGCGTGCTCGCCCTGCTCGCCGTCGTCGGCGGCTTCGTCCAGATCCCGCACGTGACGCACGTCGTCGACGACTTCCTGAGCCCGAGCTTCGAGGGCTCGGCGCTCTACGAGCGCTCGCCGAGCGGCGGCCTCGAGGCGTTCGGCCTGATCCTCGGCGCGGTGCTCGGCCTGGCCGGGATCGCGATCGCCTACCACGTGTGGGTCCGCCGTCCCGGCACGGCGGCGGCCTTCCAGGCGCGCTTCGCACCCCTGCACCGGCTGTTCGCGGGCAAGTGGTTCTTCGACGAGGCGATCGCGGCGCTCGTCGTGCGCCCGGCCGCCTGGTTCGGGCGCTTCGCGCAGCAGAGCTTCGAGCGGATCGTCGTCGACGGCCTGCTCGTCGGCGGCGCGACCGGTGTCGTGCGCGCCGGGTCGGCCGCCGTGCGCGGCGGCCAGAGCGGCTTCCTGCGCTACTACGCCGCGCTCGTGCTGGTCAGCCTCGGCGGCCTCGCCCTCTACTTCCTGATCGCGAGCGCGTAGGCGATGCACCTCACGATCCTGGTCTGGCTGCCGGCGCTCGCGGCGCTGCTCGCCGCGTTCGGCTCGCCGCGCAACGTCGGCAAGCTCGCGGCGCTCGGCGCGTTCATCACGCTCGGCCTGGCGATCGCCGTCCTCGCGGAGTTCGACACCGGGCAGGCGGGCCTGCAGTTCGTCACGGACGTGACCTGGATCTCGGCGCTCGGCATCCACTACAAGCTCGGCGTCGACGGGCTCAACCTGCTGCTCGTCGTCCTGACCGCGATCCTGTTCGCCGCCGCGACGCTGTGGTCGAGCGCGCGCGAGTGGGAGCGCCCGCGCCTCTTCTACTTCAACCTCGGCCTCGCCGAGTCGGCGGTGCTCGGCGCGTTCCTGGCGCAGGACCTGGCCCTGTTCGTCGTCTTCTTCGACCTGATGCTGGTGCCGTTCTACTTCCTCGTCGGCGTCTGGGGCGGGCGCAACCGGGTCGCGGCCACGACGAAGCTCGTGATCTACACGCTCGTCGGCTCGCTGCTGATGCTGGCGGGCGCGATCGCGACCGCGGTGCTCGCGGCGCGCGGCGGGCAGCAGCTGAGCTTCGTGCTCTCGGACCTGCGCGCGCGCCCGCTCGGGCTGGGCTCGCAGGAGTGGATCTTCCTCTGCTTCGCCGCCGCGTTCCTGATCAAGATGCCCGCCTTCCCGGTGCACGGCTGGATGCCCGACGGCTACCGGGCGATGCCGCTGCCGGTGCTGGCGGTGTTCGGCGCGATCCTCTCGAAGGTCGCCGCCTACGGCTTCCTGCGCATCGTGCTGCCGCTCTTCCCGGGCGCGAGCGCCCACTTCCAGGAGCTGATGCTGCTGATCGGGCTGGCGTCGATCCTCTACGGGTCGGCGATGGCCTTCACGCAGACCGACGCGCGGCTGATCGTCGGCTACTCGTCGCTCGCCCAGCTCGGCTTCATCACGCTCGGGATCTTCTCGCTGCGGCCCGAGGGGGCGCAGGGCGCGCTGCTGCAGATGGTCAACCACGGCCTCGTCGTCGCGCCGCTGCTGCTGATCGTCGGGCTGCTCGCGCAGCGCGCGGGCGGCTCTGAGGACATCCGCGACATGGGCGGGATCGCGTTCCGCGCGCCGGTCCTCGCGACGCTGTTCCTGGTCGTCGCGTTCGCGACGCTCGCGATGCCGGGCTCGGCGAACTTCGCCGGCGAGTTCCTGATCCTGCTCGGCGTCTTCCGGGCGAAGCTCGTGATCGCGATCGTCGCCTTCGCGGGCGTCGTGCTCGCCAGCGTGTACGTGCTGCGCGCGTTCATCCGCACGATGCACAACCGCGTCGGCCCGCAGGTCGCCTCGCGTGAGATCGGGCTCGCCGACGCGCTCGTCGTCGTGCCGCTCGTCGCGCTGATCGTCGCCTTCGCGCTCGATCCCCAGTTCGGGCTCAAGCGCTCCGAGCGCCCCGTCAAGGCGAGCGTCGCGCCGGCGCAGCTCGTCGGGAAGGCGACGCCGTGATCGCCGCCGTCAAGGGGCCGTACATCGACTGGGCCGGCCTCGCGCCGCTCGACGCGCTGGTCGGCGGCTCGTTGGTCGTGCTGCTCGTGGGCCTGCTGCGAGCGCGGGCGGCGCGCACGCAGCTCGTGCCGCTGCTCACGCTCGCCTCGCTCGGCGCGGCGATCGGCCTCTCGATCTGGCAGTGGAACGAGCGCAAGGACCTGATCGAGGGCGCGCTGCGGATCGACGACCTGTCGCTCGCGATCACCGTGCTGTGCTGCCTCGCCGGGGTCGCCGCGGTGCTGCTGTCGTGGCGCGCCGTCGCGCCGGAGCAGAGCGGGCACGGCGAGTACCACGCGCTGCTGCTCGCCGCGATCGCCGGCATGAGCGTCCTCGCCGGCGCCGAGAACCTGATCACGCTGTTCCTCGGGCTCGAGCTGCTGTCGATCGCGCTCTACGTGCTCTGCGCGACCGAGCTGCGCCGCGCGACCTCGCTCGAGTCGGGCCTCAAGTACCTCGTGGTCGGCTCGGTCGGCTCGGCGACGCTGCTCTACGGGCTCGCGCTCGTCTACGGCGCCACGGGCTCGACCGACTTCGAAGGGATCGCCCGCGCGCTCGCGGGCGGCGACGTCGTCAGCGACCCGCTGCTGCTGACGGGCATCGCGCTCGTGCTCGCCGGGTTCGCGTTCAAGAGCTCGGTCGCGCCGTTCCACCAGTGGACGCCCGACGTCTACGAGGGCGCGCCCACGCCGATCACGGCGTTCATGGCGGTGGCGACCAAGGCCGCCGCGTTCGGCGTCTTCCTGCGCTTCTTCGACGTCGCCGTGATCGACGCGCGCGACACGTGGGCGCCCGCGCTCGCCGCGCTCGCGACGATCACGATCATCGTCGGCAACGTCGGCGCCCTGGGCCAGAGCTCGCTCAAGCGGATGCTCGCCTACTCCTCCGTCGCGCAGGCCGGCTACCTCCTCGCCGGGATCGTCGTCGGCACGCAGCTCGGGCTGCAGGCGACGGTGCTCTACCTCGGCGTCTACCTGCTGATGAACCTCGCCGCCTTCGCGGTGATCGTCGCCCGCGAGCGCGACACCGACGAGGGCGACGACCTGCGCGCGATCGAGGGGCTCGGCGCCAGCCGGCCGTGGCTCGCCGGCGCGATGACGCTCGCGATGCTCTCGCTGGCCGGGATCCCCGCCACGGCCGGCTTCATCGGCAAGTTCTACCTCGTCTCCGCGACCGTCGACGGCGGCTACACGTGGCTCGGCGTGATGATCGTCGTCGGCTCGATGATCTCGCTCGGCTACTACCTGCGGGTGATCGCCGCGATGTGGATGCGGCCCGCGCCGGCCGCCGCGCCGCGGCTGATCGACGGGCGCCCGGCGATGGCCGGCGGCTCGCCGGAGGCCGACGCCGAGCTCGGCGGCGCCGCGGCGGCCGCCGGCCGCGCCGGCGCTGGTCCCCGGGCGCAGCTCGAGGTCAGCGCGGTGGCGATCGTCTGCGGCGCGGCGAGCCTCGGCTTCGGAATCATCCCGTCGCCGCTGTTCGAGGCCGCGAAGGCCGTCGGCCGCTCGCTCGGCGCGCTGCCCTAGGCCGGTCCGCCCGCGGCCTGCCCGGGCGCCTGCGCGGACGCGGCGGCGGGTGCTACCGTCGCTCTCGTGCCCGAGCGCATCATGTACGTCAAGCCCGGCTGCCCCTACTGCGACGAGGCGCGCGCCGCGCTGCGAGCGGACGGGCTCGCGTTCGAGGAGCGCGACGCGACCACGCGCGCCGACTGGCGCGCCGAGCTGATGGGCTTCTCGCGCAACACCGGGACGGTGCCGACGATCGTGCTCGGCGACGAGGTCGTGACCGTCGGCTGGAACGGCCACGGCTGACGCGTTCACTGACGGCGGCCGGTCGGCCGCCAGCCC
>DAIOGP010000041.1:0-2531 GCA_036745135.1 Solirubrobacteraceae bacterium | reverse complement strand
CTGGAACGGCCACGGCTGACGCGTTCACTGACGGCGGCCGGTCGGCCGCCAGCCCCGCCGCCCGGAGTCCGCTACGCGGTCCCGCGTGGGCCCGCTCGGCCGCCAGCCCCGCCCGGGCGTCCGCTACGCAGTCCCACCTGGACCGGTCGGTCACCGGCGCCGCAGCCCGGGCGCCGAGCTACGGCTTCGTGAGGTTGCAGGCCCGCGCGAGTGGGACGACGGCCAGCACGGCCGCAGCGGCGCCCTCGCCGGGGCGGGGGTTGACCTTGCACCACGCGAACGTGCCGCGCGCGAAGTCGACCTTGGCCCAGAACGGATAGCCGAGCGCGCCGGCGGCGGTCCCGGCCGTGCGCGGTGACTCCTCGAGCACGACCAGGCACTCGTAGCGCCCGATGCGCGCGCCGCGGTTGGAGACCGGCGGCGCGCCGCTCCCACCCGGGCGGTAGTCCGAGCACGCGGTGCGCCGGATCGTGCCCGTGAGCGTGCCGGCGCGCACGCGCGCACGCGCGTCGGCGTCGATCGCCCGCGTGAGCGCATCCACGAGCTCCGCGCGGCTCGCCCCGGCGGGGCCGGCCGCGCGGCGCAGGCGCTGGTCGGCGCGCAGCCGCGCGCGCTCGGCGGCCGCGAGCCGCGCGTCGCGCCGCGCCTGCTCGCGCGCCCCGACGTCCTTGCCGTGCTCGATCTGCGGCACGATCAGCGCCGCCGCGACGCCCAGCAGGATCGCCGCGGCGAGGCCGCCGAGCAGCAGCTTGCGCACCGGCACGGGTGGCACCGCGACGTCGCGCGGCGGCGTCCAGAGGTGCAGCCACGCCCCGAGCGTCTCGAAGCGCCCGGCGCGTCGGGGCGCGCCGCCCCGCCCCGGCCCGTCGGTCGCCGTGTCGCCGCTCGGAACGCCCATCGAGGTCATGCTAGTCACGGTCACGCGCCCAACCGGCGAGCCCGGGGCCGCCCGCGGGGCTCGCTAGCATCGCTCGCCCGATGCGCTACCCGCAGGAGACGTTCACCGAGGCCGAGCGCGCCCGGCTCGCCCCCCACGTCACGAGCCTCGACGCGCCCGTGTTCGCGCTCGTCAACCTGCCCGAGACGGTCAAGGGCGCGCTCTTCGCGCGCTACTCGCGCTACCCGGGGACGTTGCGGCGCATGTTCCTCGACGAGTTCGCCGAGAGCCTGCCCGCCGCCGGCGCCACGTGGGACGGCGCCGAGGGCGCCCGCGCGACGGAGCTCTACGAGCGGATCTTCCTCGGCTACGGCGACGACTCGGTCGCGCAGCTCGGCGGCGCCCACGTCGCGTGCGAGTGGACCTCGAACGTGCTCACGAAGGTCCTCCAGCGGCCGCGGCTGGGCGCGTACCTCGAGCAGTCGACGCGCTACATCGCCTACGACCAGGAGCTGCCCGGCGGCGGCTACCGCTACTACCGCGACGACGCGTTCGGGCCCCGGTACGCCGCGGCGATGGACGAGCTGTTCGACATCTACGCCGGGGCGCTGCCGCAGGTCACCGCGTGGGCCGAGCGCCAGTTCCCGCGCGGCGCGGAGGAGCCCGGCGGCGCCTACGCGCGCGCGATCAAGGCCAAGGCGCTCGACCTGCTGCGCGGGCTGCTGCCGGCGGCGTCGCTCTCGCACATGGGGATCTTCGCCACGGGCCAGACCTACGAGCAGCTGATCCTGCACCTGCTCGCCCACCCCCTGCCCGAGGCGCGCGAGTACGGGCGCATGATCCTGACGGCGATCCAGGCCGTCATGCCGAGCTTCGTCGCGCGCGTCGAGCGGCCGGACCGCGGCGGGGAGTGGATCGGCTACCTGGAGCGGCGCGAGCAGGCCGCGCGCAGCTGGGTCGCCCGGCTCGGGCTCGACCGGCCCGGTGAGGCGGACGCGGACGCCGGCCCGTCCGTGCGGCTGCTGCACGTCGACGGCACCGAGGACGACCTGCTCGCCGCGCTGCTCTTCGAAGCGTCCGACACGAGCGAGATCGAGACGCGCGCCGCGGTCGCAGCGCTCGCGGACGCCGAGCGGACCACGCTGCTCGCGGACCTCGTCGGCGAGCGGCGCAACCGCCGCCACCGCCCGGGGCGCGGCTTCGAGGCGCTGCGCTACCGCTTCGAGATCGTCGCCGACTACGGCGCCTTCCGCGACCTCCAGCGCCACCGCATGCTGACGGTCCAGTGGCAGCAGCTCTCGCCGGACCTCGGCGCGGGCGTGCCGCTCGAGGTGGAGGAGGCCGGCTGCGGCGACGCCTACCGCCGCGCGCTCGACGTCTCGCGCGCCGAGTACGAGCGCCTGCGCGACGCCGGCTTCGAGCGCGCCGCCCCCTACGCCCTGTGCCTCGGCTACCGGATCCGCTTCGTGCTCGACATGAACGCGCGCGAGGCGATGCAGCTGATCGAGCTGCGCTCCGGGCGCGAGGGCCACCCGAGCTACCGCGCCGTCGCGCACGAGCTGCACGCCCAGATCGCCGCGGTGCACCCGGCGGTCGCCGCCGCGATGTCGCACGTCGACCGCGAGTCCGAGCCGCGCCTCGAGCGCATCCTGTC
>DAIOGP010000040.1:0-9129 GCA_036745135.1 Solirubrobacteraceae bacterium | reverse complement strand
GCGTGAGGACGAGCCAGAAGGCCAGGCCGGCCCAGTGGCCGTAGCGGCGAAAGCGGCGCTCGATCGCTCGATCGGCCACGGTCCGGCCGACGAGCCGCGCGTACGCGGGCCGCGTCCAGGAGTCGAGCACGAGCCGCGAGTGGCGTCCCAGCAGCATCATCACGTGCGCGGCGGCGTACGGCCCGACTCCCGGCAGCGTCAGCAGGCGGGCCGCGAGCTCGTCCTCGGGCAGCTCCGCGGCGCCGGCGCGCCCGAGCTCCTCGAGGTCGACCACGCCCTCGGCCACGGCGCTCGCGAGCGACCGCAGGTAGGCGCCGCGGTAGCCGGCGCGCACGACGTCACGGTAGAAGGACGCGGGGGCCGCGGCCATCGCCGCGGGCGTCGGGAAGGCTCGTCCCAGCGGGCCGCTGCGCGGCGCGCCGATCGCCGGCTCGCCGAGGTGCTCGACGAGCGCGCCGATCATGCGCTCGGTCGCCGACCAAGCGCAGTTCGTCGTGCAGATCGTCTTGACGACGTCCTCGAACACCGTCGGGCTGCGGACCATGCGCCCGGCGCCGGCGGTGGCCCACGCCAGGTCGGGGTCGCCCGCCGCGAGCGCGTAGAAGGGCGCGAGGTCGCGATCGAGCGCGAGCACGTGGCGGATCGTCGCCGTCAGCTCGGCCGCGCGAGCCGGTGACGGAGCGCGTCCGGCAGCGGTGACCCGCAGCCGACCCAGGGTCCCAGGGGCGATGCGGACGGTCCGCGGCCGGCCACCACGCAGCGGCACGGTCAGCTCGAGGCCTGAGCCGCCCGGCTCGACGCGCATCGGCGGCAGCTCGACGAGCCCGTGCGAGGCGAGCGTGAAGCGCAGGTCGACCGGCTCGCCGCCGGGACCCACGAGCGGAAGCTCCGCGCGCCAGCGTGACCCGGGGCGCCGGCTGCCCGGGCCGGCATCCCGGGTCCTCTTGGGCTCCGGCGCGGCATCGCTCACCGCGATGCGCGCCGGTGCCGCGTGCGCTCGCTGCGCGGCAGCCGCGCGGCCCTGCGGGCGCGCTGCGCGCGCTCCTCGAACTCCTGCCGGCGGGCGATGCTCAGGGCTTGCATGACGTGGGGCGAGAACATGGTCCCTCCTCGTGGCGGGTTGCGTAACCAGCTAAAGTGTATAGACCGTGATGTAACCTGTCAATACGATTCGGTGGTGATGCAGGAGATGAGTACGACCAAAGCAGCCCCCGGCGAGCTCGAGCTGGTGCGCGCGTTCGTCAACACGCGCGACGTCGACCTGCACGAGGACGAGCTCGCGAGCCCCGCGGCGCTCCGCGCCTGGTTCGCCGACCGCGGGCTAGTCGACGCCTCGGCACGCGCCACGGCGGCGGACCTCGCGCGCGCCCGCGACACGCGCGAGGCGCTGCGCGCGCTGCTGCTCGCCAACGCCGGCTCGGCTCCCGATGCGGACGTCGCGGCGACGCTCGACGAGGCGGCGCGCCGCGCGCGCCTGTCCGTCCGCTTCGGCGGCGGCGAGGCCCGCCTCGAGCCCGCCGCAGCGGGCGTCGATGGCGCGCTCGGACGGGTGCTGGCGATCGTGACGGGCGCGATGGCCGACGGCACGTGGGAGCGGCTCAAGGCCTGCCGCGCGGACGACTGCCAGTGGGCCTTCTACGACGGCACGCGCAACGGATCGAAGGTCTGGTGCGACATGGCCGTGTGCGGCAACCGCGCGAAGGCGCGCAGCTACCGCCACCGACACGCCTGAGGCGTTCGTCGGCACGGGGCCGCGGAGCGGGGTCACGCGACGGGCGCGAGCTCGTCGAGACGGCCGTCGCACGCCGCCAGGACGTCGCGTGCCACGCCCTCCCACGACCAGCGTCGCCGGACCTCGTCGACGATCGCGACACTCGCTCGCTCCCGCGCCGCCGGTGTCATCCCCAGCGCGGCGACGATCCGCTCGGCGAGGCCCTCGATCGGGTGGTCGTCCAGCGGGAAGGCGAGCATGCGCGCGACGTCGGGCTCGACGACCGCCGCCAACGTCCGCGCCACCTCGCCGAGCCCGGAGTGCGCGGCGCAGATCGGCAGCGCTCCGCACGCGGCCGTCTCGATCGCGACCATCCCGAAGGACTCCGGGAACGTGCTCGGCACCACGCCGATCTCGGCGGCAGGGAGCAGGTCCACGAGCTCCCCGTGCTCGAGGCGCCCCGTGAAGACGACCCGACGTGTCATGCCGCGCGCGGCCGCGACGTAGGCGCTGCGCCGCGCGCCCTCGAGCTCGCCGAGGAACGCCGCGAGCATGGGCAGCGGCGCCCGGGGCCCGCCCTCGAGCTCACGCCCGGCCGCGGCGATCGCCGTCGCCGCGTCGAGATCGCCCGCATCGAGTGCGGCGAGCAGCCGCTCGAGGCCGTCGCGATAGGCGCCGAAGCCCACCACGACGAGCTTCGCCGCCGGCTCCGCCGCGAGCACGAGCGGCCACGCGGCGAGCAGCAGGTCGACCCCCTTGGACACGATCAGCTTGCCGACGAACGCGACCAGCCGGTCGGCGCGCGGATCGACGCGCGCCAGCGCGGCCGCGGCAGCGCCGGCGTCGAGCGCGAAGCTCGAGCCGGCCGCGCTCGTCGGTGGCGCCGGGGCCGCCGCCCGGACGCGCGCGGCGAGCGCGAGCAGCCCGGCGCGCGCGGCCGCGGGATCGCGGGGCGTGAACCGCTCGATGTCGACGCCCGGCGGTCCGAGGCGCGTGCGCGCCGGCAGCCCGGGGTCGGCGAGCATCTCCCACAGCCGCTCGGCGCTATGGCGCGAGCCCACGAGGACCGTGCGCGCCGTGGCGAGGCCCTCGCGGGCCCAGGGCAGGAAGCGCTCGGGCTGCGGGCGAACGGCGTACTCGAGCGCGCTGCCGTGGATCTTGACGGCGCGGGGCGTGTCCGGCAGGGCGCGCGCGAGGATCGCCGGCCCGAGCACGAGGTGGTTGGCCAGCGCCCCGTCGGGAGCCGCGCGCGCGGCGACCTCGCGGACCGCCGCGACGTTGGCGGCGACGTAGCGCGCGACCTCGGCGTCGTCGCACGCCACCAGGGGGCGCGCCTCGATGCCCGCATAGCGGTCCGCGACGTAGACCGGCAGGAGCGGGCCGATGTCCGGACGGAAGACCGTGCAGCGCACCGGCTCGCGCAGGACCTCGAGCCGCAGGCTGCCGCCCTCCCACGTGCCGACGGCATCGACGAAGTCCAGCTCCGCCGCGTCCCGCTCCTGGCTGAACAGGTCGACCCGGTGGCCGGCCCGCACCAACGCCGCGGCGAGATTCGCGTTGTAGACGTTCGAGCCGGTTCCGCGCAGCAGGTAGCCGTGGAAGATGAGCAGCCGCATCGCGAGGCCAGCTTAGGGCCCGTGCCGCGCGCGCCGGCCGCGCCGAACGAGCTTGTAGAGTTCCGGCGGATGAACCCGCGTCAGCTCTACCGCCTGCGCGCGCCCTCCTCGGGGCGCGAGGTCGTGATCGAGGCGGAGCCGGGCCGGACCTACGTCGACGAGCAGACGGGCGAGCCGCTCACCGTCGTCGGCAAGCTCCTGCCGCTCGCGCCCAGCCCCTCGACGCTCCCGTGGACGGTCGAGAACCTGCGCACGTGCAACTGGTGCGACCAGCTGACCCAGAAGGACGTCAACGACTGCCCGACCTGCGGGCGGCGCATGGCCGCCTTCGAGCGGTAGCCGGCTCCTCAATGGCGCTCCGGACGTCGACGCCGGCCGCACTCGCCGCGGTTGCGGCGTGCGCGCTCGCGCTCAGCGCCTGCGGCGGCGGGCAGACCATCGACGCGACGCCCAGGACGACACCCGACCTGGCGCTGCCCGCCGGCGGCACCTTCCCGTCCAGCGGCGGACGCGCGACCGCCGAGACCACCACGAGCGACACCACCAGCTCCTCGAGCGCCACTCCGTCCGCGACGCCGAGCACGGGTGCCGGCACGACGAGCGGCGCCACGAGCGGCGGCACGACCGCCCCGAGCACGAGCGGAGGCAGCGCCGGCGGCGGTGCTCAGGCGCCTGGCACGACGCCGACGCCCCAGACCGGCGGCGCCCAGGCGCCCAACGGCAGCGGGACCGGGACCGGCGGCGCCCAGAACCAGAAGTTCAGCGACTTCTGCAAGCAGAACCCGGGCGCCTGCCCCTGAGCCCGCTGGGCTCGGCGAGCCGCGCGCTCCCTGCTCCGGCTCCCCCGCTCGACGACCGCACGACGACCGCCGGCGGGTCTACGGCGTGACGATCTCGGTCGCGCTGTAGGTCAGCCGCACGCCACGGTAGAGGCAGTCGAACTGCCCGAGATCGCCCTTCGCCGTGACCGTCGGCGTGGTCGTGTCGGCGCACGAGGCGAGCGGGCGCGTCGCGCGCCACGCGTTGCCGCCCTGGAGGTTCAGCGCCAGCGCCGGCGCCCACGTCGGGACCGTCAGCGCGACGATGTAGCCGGGCTTGACGGTCAGGGACTGCAGCAGCGGGAACTGGGCGGTCTTGCCGAAGTACGGCTCGAGCTGGACGAGCTGACCCTCGCCCGTCACGCGGTAGGTCAGCCGGTTCTTGCGCTTGGCCTTCTCCGCCGGGCGCAGGACGGTGATCTTCGCCGCGGCCACGCCGCCGAAGCCGTCGTTGAAGAACTTGATCTGATCGGCGTTGGGCTTCGCCAGCGCGATCGTCCAGGCGACGATGCGGCCAGGCTTCTGCACCACGAAGCCGTTGCGCTGACCCGAGGACTGGACCTGCCAGCCGGTAGTGCGCGTCACCGCGCGACACGGGTTGCCCGGGCAGCTCGGCGGCGCCGGGTTGGCGATCGCCCCGATCTCGACGATCGTCGCCCCGGCGGGCGTAGCGAACAGCGCCAGCGCCGCGGCGCTTGCAATGGATGTCACGATCAGCCGCTGCACGCTCCGGTATCTAACACGACTCGGCGGGTGACGATGCGCTTTCGCACGGATCCGCCCACGCCCCCGGCGCCGCCGACCCCGCGCCACAGGCGGAATCGCTGCTCCGTATAGTTCGGGCGAGCGATGGCGGCGATCGAGGCTCATGGGCTGGAGCGCGAGTTCAAGGGGGGCCTCAAGGCCGTCGCGGGCATCGATCTCGCGGTCGAGCCGGGCGAGGTCTACGGCTTCCTGGGCCCCAACGGCGCCGGCAAGACGACGACCGTGCGGATGCTCGTCACGCTACTGCGCCCCACGGGCGGCAGCGCCCGCGTAGCCGGCTTCGACGTCGCCCGCGAGCCGGCGGCCGTGCGACGCCGGATCGGCGTCGCGCTCCAGGAGGCCGCGCTCGACAACCTGATGACCGGTCGCGAGCTCGTCGAGCTCCAGGCCACGCTCCACGGCTTCGCGCCCGCAAAGGTCGCCGGTCGGGCCGCCGAGCTGATCGAGCGCGTCGGGCTGAGCGAGGCGCAGGAGCGCCGCGTCGGCACCTACTCGGGCGGGATGCGGCGCCGACTCGACCTCGCGATGGCGCTGATCCACGAGCCCGAGGTCCTGTTCCTCGACGAGCCGACCACCGGCCTCGACCCGACCTCGCGCTTCACGCTCTGGGACGAGGTGCGCCGGCTCAAGGGCGAGGGCACGACCGTCTTCCTCACCACCCAGTACCTCGAGGAGGCCGACCAGCTCGCCGACCGCGTGGCGATCATCAGCGCCGGCAAGCTGGTCGCCGAGGACACGCCGGCGGCGCTCAAGGCGGACATCGGCCATCCCCACCTGAACCTGACGCTCGCCCACGGCGACTACGCGGACGCCGCGCGGACCGTCGTGACCGAGTTCGGTCCGCTGCGCGACCCCGACGGCGAGGCCCACGTCGCCGTCGAGCTCTCCCAGGGGGCGACCGGGATCGCCGGCGTCGTGCGCGCGCTGGACGAGGCGGGGCTCGTCGTCGAGGCGCTCGAGCTGGTCGAGCCGACGCTCGACGACGTCTTCCTCGCCAAGACGGGCAAGCACCTCGAGGGCGCGGACGCGCCGGTCGAGGAGGCGGTGTGAGGCGGGCGACGCTGGCGCTCGCGCGCCGCTCGCTGCGCAACACGCTCCGCCGCCCGCAGTTCCTGGCGCCGCTCGTCGCGTTCCCGACGCTGTTCCTCGCGGTCAACACGGGCGGGCTCTCGCGCACCACGGACCTGCCGGGATTCCCGCAGGTGCACGGCTTCTTCGACTTCCAGCTCGCCGCGGCGATCACGCAGTCGCTGCTGCTCGGCGGCGTCGCGTCGGGCATCGCCGTGGCGCTCGACATCGAGGGCGGCTTCTTCGACCGGCTCGTCGCCGCGCCCGTGCCCCGGCTGGCGCTCGTCGCGGGGCGGGTCCTCGCCACAGGCGTGCTCGCGCTCGGCCAGGTCGCGTGGTTCCTCGCGCTCGGCCTGATCTTCGGAGCGCACATCGAGGGCGGCGTCCCGGGCGCGCTGGTCGTGTTCGCGATCGGCGCGGTCGCCGGCACGGGCTTCGGCGCGATCGGGGTGGCGCTCGCGCTGCGCGCGCGCAGCGCGTCGACCGTCCAGGGGATCTTCCCGCTCGTGTTCGTGATCCTCTTCCTCTCCTCGGCCTTCTTCCCGCGCGAGCTGCTCAGCCAGCCCGCGAAGGCCGTGGCCGACTACAACCCGCTCAGCTACATCGCCGAGGGGCTGCGCGACCCGATCGTCTCGACCGTGTCGGCCGGACCGGTGCTCTACGGGCTGCTCGCGGCCGCCGCCCTGACCGTCGCGATGGCGTGGCTGGCGGTGCTGGCCCTGCGCGGAAGGCTGGCGAACGACTGATGCGCGAGCCCCGCGTCGTGTGGGCGCTGATGCGCCGCGCGCTCAACGAGATCCTGCGCGTTCCCGGCGCCGCGATTCCGGGCGTGCTCGCCCCGACGATCTTCATGATCGGGCTCAGCGGCGTCTTCGGCGCTGCGGCCAAGCTGCGCGGCTTCCCGATCGCGGACGACTTCCGCACGTTCATCATCCCCGTCGGCCTGCTCCAGGGCGCGGGCTTCACCGGCGCGGCGACCGGCGTCAACCTCGCGCGCGACATCGAGCAGGGCTGGTTCGACCGGCTCCTGATGGCGCCCGTCGGCCGGTCGGCGCTGCTCGCGGGAACGGTGCTCTCGGCCTCGCTGCGCTGCCTGCTGCCGGCGACGGCGCTGCTGATCGTCGGCTTCGCGCTCGGCGCGCGCTGGCCGGGGCTCCTCGGCCTCGCGCTCGCGATCGTGCTCATCAGCGCGTTGGCGGCCGTCGCGGCCTGCTGGGCCGTGATGCTCGCGCTGCGCTTCCGCACCCAGCAGGCCGCGTCGCTGATGCAGATCGGGACGTTCGTCGCCGTCCTCTTCACGACGGCCTACGCGCCCAAGCGCCTGCTGACGCCGTGGCTGCGCGACGTCTCGGAGCTCAATCCCGTGACGCACGTGCTGGAGGGCGTTCGCCAGGGCTTCATCGGCAGCGTGACGTGGGGCAAGACCTGGCCCGCGTTCGCCGCGCTGCTCGGCCTGACCGTCGTCTTCGGCGGCTTCGCGCTGCGGTCGCTGACGCGCGTCGGCCGCTAGAGGCGCTGGACGTTGACCGCCTTGGGCCCCTTGTCGCTGTCCTCCTCCTCGTAGGAGACCTTCGCGCCCTCGGCGAGGGTCTTGAAGCCCTCCCCCCCAATGCCGCTGAAGTGGACGAACAGATCCCGGCCCCCGTCGTCGGGGGTGATGAACCCGAAGCCCTTGTCGTCGTTGAACCACTTCACCGTACCCGTGGGCATGCTTTCCTCCGCGGCCTGCGTGTACCGGGCGGCACGCCCGGCTCGGTCGGCGCGAGCCTAGCACGGAGATCCGGGCGCGCCGCGTCGCTCGCGGGGCCCGCTCAGGTCCCGCTGAAGGTCGCCTTCCCCGGGCCGTGCTCGACGAAGCTGCGCACGGCCGCCTGCGCATCGCGCGTCGCGAAGAGCTCCCCCGCGAGCTCGGGCAGCTCGGCGTCGGCCTGCGCCACGCCGCCCTCCACGAACGCCTGCACGACGCGCTTCGTGGCGGCGTGGGCGCGCGTCGGCCCGTCGGCGAGCCGGCGCGCGTAGCGACGCGCCGCCTCGTCGAAGTCCGCGTCCGGCAGGACGCGGTTGACGACGTTCCAGCGCTCGAGCGTCGCGGCGTCGTACAGCCGGCCCGTCATCACGAGCTCGCGCGCGCGGGCCGGGCCCGCGCGGGCAGCCAGGCGCTGCGTCCCGCCCATCGACGGCGTGATCCCGACGACCGCCTCGACGAGCCCGAATTGGGCCGAGTCGGCCGCGAGCAGCAGGTCGCAGCCGAGCGCCAGCTCGAAGCCGGCGGTGAGGCACAGGGCGTGGGCCGCGAACACGGTCGGGAAGGGCAGCGCCTCGAGCGCGTGCAGCAGGTCGAGCAGCTCCTTCCACAGCGCGGTGGCCCCCGCGGCGTCGAGGCCGTCGAAGACGCGCCCGACGTCCACGCCGCCCGTCACCACCGACCCCTCGGCGCGGATCAGCAGCGCGCGGGCCGGCGCCCCTGCGAGCTCGTCGATCGCGGCGCGCAAGCCCTCGATCAGCGACGCATCGAAGAGGTTGAGCGGGGGCGCGTCGAGCGTCAGGACGGCGAGCCCCGCGTCGCGCTCGAGTCGCACCGGCGTCATCCGCGCAGCTCCGCCGCCGTGGCCTCGATCGCGGCCATGTCGCCCCCGCGCGGGATCCAGGGAAGCCGCAGCGGATCGTCCGGATAGCGCGGGATCACGTGGAGGTGGAAGTGGAAGACCGTCTGCCACGCGGCCTGGCCGGTGGAGTTGAGGAGGTTGACGCCGGCGGCGCCGAGGCGGTCGCGCGCCCGGGCGGCGACGCGCTGGGCGAGCGCCGCGCACGCGGCGAGGTCCGCCGCCGACACCTCGTGCAGCCCGGGCGCGTGCGCGCGCGGGATCACGAGCGCGTGACCGCGCGTGGCGGGCGCAATGTCGAGGAACGCGAGCGCGCGCTCGTCCTCCTCGACGACGAACGCCGGCGCCTCGCCGGCGGCGATCTTGCAGAAGATGCACTCGGGCGCCGTCACGAGCGGCCCAGCTTAGCCTCGATCCGACGCTCGCGGCCCCCGCTTGAGGGCCGGCCGCAGTCGATAGGCTGCCCGACGTGGCGCCCGACGCAGCACTGCTCGAGTCCGTCGTGCGGCGGCTCGCGGAGATCGAGCGCCCGTCGGCCTCCGACGGCG
>DAIOGP010000039.1:0-9196 GCA_036745135.1 Solirubrobacteraceae bacterium | reverse complement strand
GAGCGTCCGTCGTGGCTCTCACGCGGAAGCGGTCGCGACGGCGCTCGCCTGCGCCTCGTCCGCGACCGCCGCCGCGACCGCTGCGGCGACGTCGAGGTCGAACACCGACGGGATGATGTTGTCCTCGCGCAGCTCGTCCTCGGGGATGATCGCGGCGATGCCGCGGGCGGCGGCCATCTTCATCTCCTCGGTGATCCGGCGCGCGCGGGCGTCGAGCGCGCCGCGGAAGATGCCGGGGAAGCAGAGGACGTTGTTGATCTGGTTCGGGTAGTCGGAGCGGCCCGTGGCCATGATCCGGACGTACGGCGCCGCCTCCTCGGGCGTCACCTCGGGGTTGGGGTTCGCCATCGCGAAGACCATCGCGTCGCGGTTCATGCGCGCGAGCGCCTCGGCCGGCATGACGCGCGCCCCGGACAGCCCGATGAAGAGGTCGGCGCCCGCGATCACGTCGGCCGGGCGCCCGCTGAGGTGCTCGGGGTTCGTGTGCTCCGCGTACCAGCGCTTGACGCGGTGCAGCTCGCCCGCGAGGTAGTCCTCGCGCTGGGTGTGCAGCGCGCCCTTCGAGTCGCAGCCGACGATGCTCGTGACGCCGGCGTTCAGCAGCATCTTCGTCACGGCGACGCCGGCGGCGCCGAGCCCGACGACGAGCACGTGGAGGTCCTCGATCCGCTTGTCGATCACCTTGACGGCGTTGAGCAGCGCGGCGGTCACGACGACGGCGGTCCCGTGCTGGTCGTCGTGGAACACGGGGATCTCGAGCTCCGCCTGCAGGCGCTCCTCGATGTCGAAGCAGCGTGGCGCGGCGATGTCCTCGAGGTTGATCCCCCCGAACGTCGGCGACAGCAGCTTCACCGCCTGGACGATCTCGTCCACGTCCTTGGAGTCGAGGCAGAGCGGGAACGCGTCGATCCCGCCGAACTCCTTGAACAGCATCGCCTTGCCCTCCATCACGGGCATCGCGGCGGCCGGGCCGATGTCGCCGAGCCCGAGCACCGCCGTCCCGTCGGAGACGACGGCGACCGAGTTGTGCTTGATCGTGTACTCGTAGGCCTTCGCCGGGTCGGCGTGGATCGCCTCGCACACGCGCGCGACGCCCGGCGTGTAGGCCATCGAGAGCTCGTCGCGCGTCTTGAGCGCCGTCTTGTTGCGCAGCTCGATCTTGCCGCCCTCGTGGAGCTGGAACGTGCGGTCGGTGGTCTTCAGCACGCGCGCGCCCTCGACCGCGTCGATCGATTCGACGATCGCGTCGCGGTGCGCGCCGCCGGTCGTCTCGACGATGAAGTCGCGCACCACCGTCTTGCCGGCGACCGACACGAGGTCGACCTCGCCGATCGTGCCGCCCGCGGTGCCGATCGCGCTCGCGACGCGGCCGAGCATGCCCGGCTGGTGGGCGATCTCGATCTGGATGATGTAGCTGAACTGGGCGCTGGTGGGTGCGGGCACGTGACTCCTCCGGAGGGCGGGAATACTACGGCGCTCCCGTCGGCGCGGCGCACTCGCGTCGCGCCCGCCGGCGCGGCGCGCCGCCCGGCGGCGGCGCTCGCGGCGCCCGGCGGCTCCCTAGAGTTCTCGCGGTGCCCGACGACGCCCACGACGAGCTCTTCCTGATCGACGGCAACAGCCTCGCCTACCGGGCCTTCTTCGCGTTGCCCGAGTCGATCGCGACCTCCAAGGGCCAGCCGACGAACGCGATCTTCGGCTTCGCCTCGATGCTCGTGAAGATCCTCACCGAGTTCGGGCCGAAGGCCACGATCGTCGTGTGGGACGCCGGCACGTCGGGCCGCACCGAGATCTACTCCGAGTACAAGGCGCAGCGCGCGAGCCGTCCCGACCTGCTCAAGGAGCAGTGGCCCCACCTCGCGCCCCTCGTCGAGGCGTTCGGCTACCGCAACGTGTCGGTCCAGGGCTACGAGGCCGACGACGTGATCGCCTCGCTCGTCGAGCAGGCCAAGCGCGAGGGCGTGCCGGCGGTCGTCGTCACCGGCGATCGCGACGCCTACCAGCTCGTCGACGGCAACGTCTCGATCATGACGACGTCGCGCGGGATCACCGACACGAAGCTCTACGACCGCGCGGGCGTCATCGAGCGCTACGGGGTGCCCCCCGAGCTGATCCCCGACTTCATCGGGCTCAAGGGCGACACCTCGGACAACATCCCCGGCGTGCCCGGGATCGGCGACAAGACGGCCGCGCAGCTGCTGCAGCAGTACGGCTCGCTCGAGCAGGTGCTCGCGCACGTCGCCGACATCAGCGGCGCGAAGCGCAAGCAGAACCTGACCGAGCACGCCGACGACGCGCGCATGTCGAAGGACCTGGCGACGATGAAGCGTGACATCGAGACCGGCATCGACGTGCGCCGCGAGCTGGCGCAGAAGCCCGACCGCTCGCGCCTGCGCGAGGTCTTTCGCGAGTTCGAGCTGCGCGACCCGCTGCGCCGCCTCGAGGAGGCCCTCGGGTCCCCGGACGCCGCCGCGCCGCGCGCCGCGCCGCTCGCCCAGGCGGGGCGCGCCGCCCGCGTGCGCGAGACCACGCTCGCCGAGCTCGCGCGGCTCGAGGGCGAGCGGCTCGCGATCGTCGCGCTCGCGCCCGAGGCGCCGGAAGGAGAGCTGTTCGCCGCGAGCGAGCACTGGCGCTTCGGCGCCTTCGCCGGCGGCGAGGTCGCGCTCGCCGGCGTCTGCGAGGGCCCGGAGGAGCTCGTCGCCGCCGGCGGCGAGCGGCCGACGGTCGCCCACGACGCCAAGGCGCTGCGCGCCGCCCCGGCGCGGCTCGTGCACGACACGATGGTCGCCGCCTACCTGCTCGATCCCGCGCGGCGCGGGTACCCCCTCGACGAGCTGTGCGAGGAGCGCGGCCTCGGATCGACGCTCGAGGACCCGGCCGCGGCGTGCGCCGCGCTCGTGCACGCGCTGGCCGGGCTCCAGGCGCAGGAGCTGCGCGACGAGGGGCTTGCGCGGCTGATGGACGAGATCGAGCTGCCCCTCATCGGCGTGCTGATCGGCGTCGAGCGGGCGGGCCTGAAACTCGACACGGACGGGCTGGCGAGGATCTCGGCGCGCGTGGGGGAGGACGCGCTCGAGCTCGAGCGCGAGATCTTCGCGCTCGCGGGGGAGGAGTTCACGATCTCCTCGCCCCAGCAGCTCGCCGAGATCCTGTTCGTGAAGCTCGGCCTCTCGCGCAAGCGGCGCGGCAAGACTGGCTTCTCGACCGACGCGCGCGTCCTGCAGGCGATCCGCGGCGAGCACCCGATCGTGCCCAAGATCGAGCGCTACCGCGAGCTCACGAAGCTCGCCTCGACCTACCTCGATGCGCTCCCGGCGCTGATCGACCCCGGCGACGGGCGCCTGCACACGACGCTCAACCAGGCCGCGACCGCCACGGGCCGGCTGTCCTCGACCAACCCGAACCTCCAGAACATCCCGATCCGAACCCCGCTGGGACGGGAGATCCGGGCCTGCTTCGTGGCCGAGCCGGGGAACCTCCTGGTCGCGGCTGACTACTCGCAGGTCGAACTGCGCGTGCTCGCGCACATCGCCGACGAGCCGGCGCTGAAGGAGATCTTCCGGCGCGGCGAGGACGTCCACACGGCGACGGCGTCGGAGGTGCTCGGCGTCCCCGCCGAGCAGCTCGACGAGGGGATGCGATCGAAGGCCAAGATGGTCAACTACGGCATCGTCTACGGGCTCAGCGCCTTCGGTCTCGCCGACCGGCTGCAGATCGACCAGCAGGAGGCGCAGGCGTTCATCGACCGCTATCTCGACCGCTTCCCGAGCGTGCGCCGGTTCATCGCCGAGACGATCACGACGGGGACCAACGACGGCTACGTCACGACGCTGTTCGGCCGCCGTCGCCGGATCCCCGAGCTGCTGGCGAGCTCGCGGCAGACGCGGCAGCTCGGCGAGCGGCTGGCGGTGAACACCGTCATCCAGGGCACTGCTGCGGACATCATCAAGGTCGCGATGATCCGCTGTCACGCGGCGCTCGAGGAGCACGGCCTCGCGACGCGGCTGATCCTGCAGATCCACGACGAGCTGCTGTTCGAGGGGCCCGCGGGGGAGGCCGAGCAGGTGCGCGACCTGGCGCGGGCGCAGATGATCTCCGCCTGCGAGCTGGACCCGCCGCTCGTGGTCGACGTCGGCGTCGGCCCGAACTGGCTGGAGGCGAAGTGACCCGCGGCCTGGCCGTCGCCCTCACGGCGATCGCCGGCGGCCTCGTCGCGCTGCAGGCGCCGATCAACTCGCGTCTGGGCAAGGCCGTCGGGACGCTCCAGGGCGCGAGCGTGTCGTTCCTGATCGGCCTGATCGCGCTGACGCTGCTCGCCGCCACCGTCGGCGGAGGCTTCGGCCGGCTCGGTCACGTGCGCCACCTGCCGCTCGTCTACCTCGTCGGCGGACTGCTGGGCGCGGTCTACGTCTCGACCGTGCTCGTGACCGTCCGCACGCTCGGCGCGGGCCCGGTCACGGCGGCGACGATCACCGGCCAGCTGGCGATGGCGCTCGTCGTCGACCAGCTCGGGATCCTCGGCGTCGCGCGGCATCCGATCACGGCAGCGAAGCTGATCGGCGTCGTGCTGCTCGGGGTCGGCACGCTGCTGATCGTGCGCGACTGAGCGCTACGGGCGCAGCCCGCGCGTATCGACAACCTCGAGGTCGGCGCCCGCGACCCGACCGAGTGCGCGCAGGTCGTCGTTGTCCCAGCCCGCGTCGGGCGCGCCGCTCACGAACCAGCTCGCGCCGTTGTCGGCCAGCAGCATGCCGTAGCGCCTGAGCGCCGTGAGCACGACCCGCGCCTGGGGCGGGAAGCCAGCGAGGCGGAAGCCGGCCTGCAGGCGGACCCGCAGCCCCATCGGCGGGAGCGCCGGGTCGGCCGAGACGCCGGCGGAATGGCGCGCGGGGAAGACGTACGCGCTCCGCGTCCGCGGCGCGGTGAAGCGCAGGGCGTGGTCGATGACGCCCCGCGCGACCTCGTCGTGGCGCGCGAGGCCCGGGAGGATCGGCAGGCCGGCCGCGTCGGCCGAGGTCCAGCCGGCCGGGCGCAGCGCGTTCGAGCCGAGGTCCCAGATCGCGCCCGAGCCCGCGCGCCAGCGGCCGGCCGCGCGCGTCAGCGCGTAGAGCTCGTACAGGCGGCAGCGATCGCGGTCGACGATGATCGCGTGGCGATCGCCGCTGCTCGCAGCGCCGCCTTCGATCCGCACGCGACGCGGGATCGGATAGGGGCCGCGATCGCTCTCGCCGGCGTAGGCGAAGCGCACGCGGCTGCGCCGCTGACGCGCGCCGACAACGGTGATCGGGATGCCGATCGGCGCCCCGTCGTAGCGGCCCGAGCCGAAGTCGGCGTGCAGCCCGCGATCGGCGCCGATGGCGCGGATCAGCACGTCGGAGTCGCGCGCGACCGGCAGGCCGTCGACGCGCTGGTTCCACGGGCTGTCGCCCGGGAAGATCGCGCAGCGCGCGGCCCCGGGCAGCGGTCGCGCCGGGGCCGGGGCAACGAGTCCGGAGGGCGCGGCGAGCCCGAGCGCCACGGCGAGCCCGACCAGCACGACGAGCGGCGCGAGACGGCGCATCGACCTCAATCTACGCGGTGTCTCGGCGGTGGCGGCCGCGATGCTCGCTCGCTACGATTGTCACAAGGATCAACGCAGGATCGGAGGGAACTGATGGCGGTGCTCCGGGTTCCACGCGCACACGGTGCGCATGCCGACTGGCCGGCTCGCGTCGCCCGCGCGGCGGGCGGAGCCTTCTGGATCGCCGTCGGCGCGGCGGTGGCGCTCTACGCGTTCTTCGTGGCGCTGGGGGCGTTCCGCCCCGATGACGTCACCGGTGTGACGATCGGCGTCGCGCTGCTGGCGGCGCTGTGGGTGCTGCACGCCGTCGTCGGCCAGCGCCGCGCCCACGGACGACTCGATCCGCGCAGCGCGCGGCAGCGCGAGCGGCGGGGGTTCTGACCGTGTCGGCCGGAACGCTCGCCTTAGAGCCGGTGCAGATGTCCGGCCGGCGAAGCTGAGCCGCCGCCGCGCAGGCGGCGGCGGCTCACACCGAGGGACCCCTGACCGCGGGCGCGATTCTCCGCCGGCGCCCGGACGGCATCGCCCGATCGCTGCGATCAGTCGACCGGGGCGAAACTGCTCGGGACCTTGTCGGCCACGGGCACGCCGACCTGCTTGGCCTTGCCGACGATCTCCGTGATCGCGTCGTTGGCGCCGTCGAGGCTCGTGGGGTCGAACTTGCCGCCCTGCAGCCCGGTCGCGATGCCCGCGAGCTTGTCGGCGAGCGCCGTCAGCGTGCCCGCGAGCGGCGCCAGGACCTTGCTCTGCCTCGCGTCCTTCGCGGCGACCTTGACCTCGTGGATCGTGAACACGCCGGCGAGCGCGGCCTTCGTGAAGGTCCGGATCCGCTTGAAGGTGGAGTTGGACTTGTCGAACGCGTTGGCCTTGTAGGGCTTGTAGATGTAGCGGTGGAAGGCACCGAACGCCAGCCCGGCGTGGAGCACGAACTTCGTCGTGGCGAAGCGCTCGGTGCGCTGGCTCGACTGCGTGGTCGTCGCGCCGTCGGCGGCCGTGGACGTGCTCTTCGAGTCGCTCCCGCAGCCGCTCACCAGCAGCAGCAGCGCGACGAGCCCGAGGGCGAGGATGCGGTTCAAGGAAGGGCCTTTCGATCGGGATGGGCGCGGCATCGTACGTGAGCCGGCGCGGGACGGCGTCTTACGGTCGCCGCTCGATCGCGCGCTCAGACGCCCGCCGTGGCCGGCTCGCGCGCCGAAGCGGGACGCCCGCGCAGCGCGAACTCCGGCGGCGCGACGCGCAGGTAGTGCTCGAACCCCCAGGCGGTGAACGACCGCTGGCCGAAGATGCGCAGCGCGCCCGCCAGCAGGCGCGGCGGCACGCGCGGGAGGAGGCGCTGCCCGCGGAGCAGCCAGGCGAACTTCCACGCGTGCCGGGCGCTGAACTCGCCGTATCGCGCCAGCGCCTGCGCGCGCGTCGCACGCCCCTCGAGCACGTGGCGCAGCTCGCGCCCGCATGCGATCCCGAAGTAGAGCGCCGTGCGGATCCCCTCCGCCGTCAGGGGCAGGCAGTGGCCCGCGCTGTCGCCCACGAAGAACACGTCGTCCTCGACCGCCGCGCGCAGCCGGTGGGGGATCCAGTTCCCCTGGAAGCCGACCGGCTCGGCGGCGAGGTCCTCGGCCAGCAGCACGGTCGTGTCCTTGACGTGGAAGCGCGGGTCGAAGGAGCCGACGCCGATCCGCAGCTCGGATCCCGCCGGGAAGCGCCACCCGTAGCCGGCCGGCACGTAGCGCCGGTCGATCCAGATCTCGAGATCCTCGCCGACGCCCCCGGGATGCACCTCGAGGCCGCGCGAGAGCGGCGCGTCGGGCGGCTGGTAGCCGGCGCGCGCGAGCACGCGCCGCCAGCCGAGCGCGTCGACGATCAGCGGCGCGCGCAGCGCCCCGCGGTCGGTGAGCACTGTGTCCCCGCGGCGGCCGTGCACGGTCGCGGTCTCGAAGTCGGCGTCGCACTGCTGCCAGAGGAGCGCGCACAGCGTCCGGTAGTCGAACGTCGAGAAGGTCCACGGCAGCCGGAACCGCGAGGCGCCGTGCGGCGTGTGGATGACGAAGTCGTCGAACGTCTGGCGGATCGCGTCCGCGAGGCCGAGGTTCTCGAGCCAGGACGTCGGCGCCGCGCACGCGGAGGTCTGCCGCTCGCCGATCTCGTAGCGATCGATCACGAGCACGTCGGCGCCGCTGCCGGCGAGCTCCCTGGCGACGGCGAGGCCGGCGAAGCTGGCGCCGCAGACGAGCACGTCGCGCTCGCCGTCGAGCGGCGTGCGCTCGGCACCCCGTTTCGTGGCGCGCCTGGTCATCGGGCTCGATCATACGAGGGCCGCCCGGGGCCGGGCGTCGAACCTGGCGTGTCCGCTACGCTTGCGCTCGAATGCCAGAAACCGAAACGCTCATGCCGCCCGACGCGAAGGTCGTCGACGGCTCCGACGGACTGCTCCTCGAGATCGACGGGCGGATCGTCCCGAACTACGACGCGACGTTCACCCTCTTCGAGGAGGGCGACGTCGTGTCCGGCAAGGTCGTGCGGATCGACTCCGACGAGGTCCTCGTCGACATCGGCTACAAGTCCGAGGGCGTCATCCCGTCGCACGAGCTGTCGATCCGCAAGTCCGTCAACCCGGCGGACGAGGTCGAGCTGGGCGAGGAGGTCGACGCCCTCGTCCTCACCAAGGAGGACCAGGACGGACGGCTGATCCTGTCGAAGAAGCGCGCCCGCTTCGAGAAGGCATGGCGCGCGATCGAGGCCGCGGCCGAGTCCGGCCAGCCCGTTCCCGGAGCGGTCATCGAGGTCGTCAAGGGCGGCCTGATCATCGACCTCGGGGTGCGTGGCTTCCTGCCGGCCTCGCTCGTCGACATCCGGCGCGTGCCGAACCTCGACGAGTACCTCGGGCAGACGATCGACTGCAAGGTGATCGAGCTCAACCGCTCGCGCAACAACGTCGTGCTCTCGCGGCGCGCGGTCCTCGAGGAGGAGCGCAAGGAGGTCCGCCAGCAGATCCTCGACCGACTGCAGCCGGGCGAGGTCGTCGAGGGCCAGATCTCGAACATCGTCGACTTCGGCGCGTTCGTCGACCTCGACGGCATCGACGGCCTGATCCACATCTCCGAGCTGTCGTGGTCGCACGTGAACCACCCTTCCGAGGTGCTGTCGATCGGCGACACGGTCAAGGTCAAGGTGCTGGACATCGATCGCGACCGGCAGCGCATCTCGCTCGGTCTCAAGCAGACGCAGGAGGATCCGTGGCAGCGCGTCGTCGACACCTACAACGTCGGCGACGAGCTCGAGGGGAAGGTCACGAAGGTGGTCACGTTCGGCGCGTTCGTCGAGATCCTCGACGGCGTCGAGGGCCTCGTCCACATCTCCGAGCTCGCGCAGCACCACGTCGAGAACCCGCGCGAGGTGATTCAGCCGACCGATCCGGTGCGCGTCAAGATCCTCGAGATCGACTCCGAGCGCCGGCGGCTCTCGCTCTCGATCAAGCGTGTCGAAGACCAGATCCTGCCGCGCGTCGCCGCAGCCGCGGCGGCGGCGGAGGCCGAGGGCGGCGCGGCGCCGGAAGCGGCCCCGGAGGGCGCGGGGAGCCTCGACGACATGCCCGAGCTGGGGTTGTCGGAGGACGTCTTCGCAGGCGATCAGCCGGCG
>DAIOGP010000038.1:3849-9265 GCA_036745135.1 Solirubrobacteraceae bacterium | reverse complement strand
AGTGGAGACGGTGGGAATCGAACCCACGTCCGCGGTCGCGTGAAGGGCAGCGTCTACGAGCGTAGCCGGCACTCTGATCTCATCCTTCGCTCGCCTTGCCGGCGGGGTTGCGAAGGACCAGCCCCCTGGTATGTCCCCGGGTCGGCGGGAGCCGACCTTCCCGGGTGAGCCCGCTTTCTGATCCCGGAGCATCCCCGCCGCGGGCGAACGGGGGCCGAGACCTCGAGCCTAGTCTTACCTAGGCAGCGAGGGCGTACTCGTGAGAGTCCGCACGTATGTTTTTCCCGGTGGATTTACGAGGCCGACCGGGGACCTCGGCTCGCAGCTACCCCCACGAGACGACCACGTCGAAGCCTGTCGTCCCCAGGGATGTGCTCGTCACATGGTACGCGGTCGGGCGCCGCCCGCCAGCGTTGCACGCGCCCTATCGTTGCCGCGTGGCCCTGACGAGCGCTCACGACGTGCGTGACGCCCTCGCCGAGCTCGCCGATCCGGCGCGCGCGGAGACGCTGCAGCGCTTCTTCGACACCGGCCCGGGCGGCGACGGCGACGGCGACGTCTTCCTCGGCATGCCCGTCCCGGTGCAGCGCCGCGTCGCGCGCCAGGCCCGCGGCCTCCCGCTCGAGGCGCTCGCGGAGCTGCTCGCCAGCCGCGTGCACGAGCACCGCTTCGTCGCCCTCGTCGTGCTCGTCGACCGCTTCGACCGAGCGACGCCGGTCGAGCAGGCGGCGCTCGCGCGCTGGTACTTCGAGCACCGCGAGGGCGTGAACCACTGGGACCTCGTCGACCTCAGCGCGCCGCGGATCCTCGGGCCACGGCTGGTCGCGGGCGAGCGTGACCTCGTCGCAGGGCTGGCGGCCTCCGAGCGCGTCTGGGATCGCCGGATTGCCGTGCTGGCGACGGGGGCGCTCATCCGCGAGGGCGAGCTCGAGCCGACTTTCGCGCTCGCCGAGAGGCTGCTCGAGGATCCCCATCACCTCGTCCACAAGGCCGTCGGCTGGATGCTGCGCGAGGCCGGCAAGCGCGACGAGGCCGCGCTGGTGCGATGGCTGCGCGCGCACGCGGCGGTAATGCCGCGCGTGACGCTGCGCTACGCGATCGAGCGCCTGGCCCCCGCGCTGCGACAGGAGCTGCTCGCTTCCGGGCGCACCCAGCAACTCGCGCGACGGTCCGTCAGAAGGAAAACGACGCGGCCCCAAGCCGCTTGAGGAGCCTTACCTTCCCTTCGCCGAAGCGAGTGGGATTTCGGGCGGCAGGGCCTTGCACCTCGATGGCCTCGCTCTTTGCGGCTCGGTTCCGCGTCTACTTTCAAATCTAGTCCGACGGCCGCGTCGCGCAAGAGGCGTTCCGCACAAGATTCCCGCAAATTGCGAAAACATGTCAGAGCCCGCTCCGAGCCCACGCGCGGCAGAGCCGCCTCTTGCCAGCTGCCAGCTGCCAACTCCACCTGCGCCCCGCCACCTGCCACCTGCCACCTGCCAGCTGCCAACTGCCAGCCGCCAACCGGCTACGCATCCGCGAACGTGCGCACGAGATGCGTCTCGTGCATCCCGAACGCGAGCAGCGCGATCAGGCCCAGGTAGACCGCGGCCACGAGCAGCCGGTCGCGCGGCGCCACCTTGTAGTACGCGGCGCTCTCCTCGTCGCCGTCGCGCCGCGCGCGCCAGCGCCGCCAGGTCTCCATCCCGCCGATGACGAGGATCAGCAGCAGGATCGGGCTCGGCGCCACGAACACGAGCCCGACGAGGCCGGCGAAGCCCACGAACCACATCCACGGGGCCATCGCGGCCATCGCGCGGCCGCCGTCGAGCGGCAGGATCGGCAGCAGGTTGAAGAGGTTGAGGAAGAAGCCCGTGAACGCGAGCGCGCGGAAGAGGTCGTTGCCCGTGGCGTCGGCGACCGGGATCAGCGCCGCGGCGCCGAGCGAGCCGAGCACCGGGCCGGCGAGGCCGACGCGTGCCTCCGCGAGCGCGTTGCCGCCGAGCGACTTCGCCGAGATCACGGCGCCCAGGAACGGGATGAACATCGGGGCGCTCGCCGCGATGCCCTCGCGCCGCAGCTGGATCACGTGACCCATCTCGTGCACGAGCAGCAGCAGCACGAAGCCGGCGGCGAACTGCCAGCCCCAGATCAGGCTGTAGGCCGCGACCGAGACGAGCATCGAGCCGGACGTGGTGAGGATCTTGAGCTTCGGCAGGAGCAGCAGCAGCGCCTTGAACTTCACGCCGAACTTGGCGATGACGAGCCCCACGACCGCGATCGCGCCGCCGACGCGCCGCAGCGGCGAGCGCGCCTCGGGCGCGAGCGGCGGCGGCGCGGCCGTGCTCGCGGGCGACGTGCCGGGCAGCGGCTCGCCGAACGGGGACGGCGGATCGGTCACCGGGAACGGGGGACCGGCGGCGCGAGACGGCGGCAGGGGCGTCAGCGGTTCCATCGTCGACCAATTGTGGCAAGTCGACCAGACCGGCCTCCCCGCTCGATTTCACCGCACGTTGGGAGATCGCCCGCCGGGGCCCCTTGCGCGCTGCGCACCCGGTCGCGTACGTTTCTCGACGACGCGGATCCGAGCCGCAAAGAGCGAGGCCATCGAGGTGCAAGGCCCTGCCGCCCAGTCCGACGCTTCGGCGACGGAGGAAGGCTCCTCAAGTGGCTTGGGTTCGCGTCATTTTCATTCTGCTGCGCACGGTCCCAGGTCCTGAGCGCGGGAGCCACTGCGGGGTTGGCGACTGCGGCGGCGCGCCGTCAGCGGCGCACGTCGCGCAGCTCGCGCTCGACGTCACGCGCCATCTCGCGCTGCTTGATCGACTCGCGCTTGTCGTGCACGTCCTTGCCGCGCGCGAGCGCCAGCTCGAGCTTCGCGCGCGGGCCCTTGAAGTAGATCCGCGTCGGCACGAGCGTGAAGCCCTTCTCCTTCGTCTTGCCGATCAGGCGGTCGATCTCGCGGCGGTGCAGCAGCAGCCGCCGCGGGCGCTCGGGCTCGTGGTTGTCGCGGCTCGCCGGCGCGTAGGGCGGGATGTGCACGTTGTGCAGCCACACCTCGCCGTCGCGGATCGTGGCGTAGCCGTCCTTGAGCTGCGCCTTCCCGCCGCGCAGCGACTTGACCTCGGTGCCCGTGAGCTCGATGCCGCACTCGACCTTGTCGAGCAGCAGGAAGCGATGGGACGCCTGGCGGTTGGTCGCCACGTCGCCCGGCGCCACCTTCTTCTTCGCCTTCGCCATGCCTACAGCTCTACCGGAAGCAGGTCGACCCTGCCGCGCGCCACGTCGACGCGCTCGACCTGGACGCGCACCGGGTCCCCGAGGCGGATCGCCTTGCCCGACCGCGTCCCGTGCATGATCGTGCCCTCCTCGTTGAGCTCCCACCACTCGCCGCGCAGCCGCCGGACGGGCAGCAGGCCCTCGTAGCCCTCGCCGAACGCGACGAACGCGCCCGCCGCGATCAGGCCGACGACCTCGCCCTCGAAGTCCTGCTCCCAGCCGCGCTCGAACAGCTCGCGCTCGAGCACGAAGCAGCGCGCGACGTCGTCGGCGGAGCGCTCGATCGTCATCGCGTCGCGCTCGCGCGCCGAGGCCCACGCGCCGGCCTCCTCGAGCGAGCTCGCGCGCGGCGCCTCCTCCCCGCCGCCGACCGCGCTGAGCAGCGCGCGATGGCAGACGAGATCGGGGTAGCGCCGGATCGGCGACGTGAAGTGGCAGTAGCGCGGGGACTGCAGTCCGGCGTGGCCGAGGTTGCGCGGCGAGTAGTAGGCCTGCATCAGCGAGCGCAGGACGAGCGAGGTCAGCGCCGCGCGGCCGTGGCCCGTGCGCCGCACGTGCTCGTCGACGAGGCGTGAGATCTCCCCCGCCAGCTCCCCCGCCTGCTGCGGCGAGAGGTGCGCGGGCAGCGGTGGCGTGGGCACCTCGAGCGAGGCGAGCTGCTCGACGAGGCGCTCGATCCGCTCGGGCTGCGGGCGCTCGTGCACGCGGAAGAGCGCCGGCACGGCGTGCTGCTCGAGCACCGTCGCCACCTGCTCGTTGGCGACGATCATCAGGTGCTCGATCAGGTGGTGGGACTCGGTCGGCTCGACCGGGCGCCCGGCGCTGACGTGGCCCTGCTGGTCGAACGCGAACTCGGGCTCGACCGACTCGATCGCCAGCGCGCCCCGCTGCGCGCGCGCCGCGCCGAGCGCCGCCGCGGCGGCGCGCGCGGCTGTGAGCGACGCCGCCCACGGGTCGGCCGCCCGCTCCTCGCCGGCGAAGATGCGATCGACCTGCGGGTAGTCGAGCCGGGCGTCCGAGCGGATCCGCGAGCGGTAGAAGGCGGCGCGCTCGACGCGCGCGCCGTGCAGGTCGAGCTCGACGGTCACGGTCAGGCGGTCCTCGCCGGGCACGAGCGAGCAGGCGCCGTTGGAGAGCGCCTCGGGCAGCATCGGCTCGACGGCGCCCGGCACGTACACGCTCGTCCCTCGGCGGTAGGCCTCGCCGTCGACGAGCGAGCCCGGCCGCACGTAGGCGGACACGTCCGCGATGTGGATCCACACGCGCCACGCCTCGGGCCCGAGCTGCTCGGCCGAGATCGCGTCGTCGAAGTCCTTGGCCGTCGGGGGGTCGATCGTGAACGTCGCCAGCGCCGTGAGGTCGCGGCGCGTCGCCTCGCGCGGCTGCGCCTCGCGCGCCTCGCGCTCCACCGCCGGATCGAAGCGGCGCGCGAGGCCGCGGTCGAGCATCAGCGCCTCGAGCACGTCGCGCGCGACGTCCGGCCGGCCGATCGGGCGCACGACCGTCCCGCGCCCGCGCGAGTCGGCGCGCACGAGGACGAGGTCGCCCTCGCGCGCGCGGCCGTTGCGCTCGACCGTCAACGCCCGACCGCGCTCGAAGAACGGCTCGGCGCTGAGGAAGCGGCCGCGCCGGGCGAGCAGCGCGACGCTGATCGCCCGCGGCGGCTGGACGTCGCGGCGGCTCACCGCGCCTCGAGCGCGAGCGTGCGCAGCGCGACGCCGAGGGCCCGTGGCCCGGGCGCCGGCACGTCGGGCTTGATGCCCTTGCCCTCCTTGACGCCGCCGCCACCGAGGTTGCGCCCGCTCGGCAGGAAGTACTCGCCGACGGTCAGCTTCAGTGCGCCGCCGTTGGAGAGTCGCTCGATCTCCTGGAAGACGCCCTTGCCGAACGTGTTGCTGCCGATGACCTTCGCCCGCCCGCGGTCCTGCAGCGCGCCCGCGACGATCTCGGCCGCCGAGGCCGTGCCGCGGTCGACGAGCACGGCCACCGGGATCTTGGGGTCGATCGAGCTGCCGACGGCGTCGAACACCCGCCGGTCGCGCGCGCGGCCGGAGGTCGAGACGATCGGGCCGTCGGCGATGAAGATGCTCGCCACGAGCACCGCCTCGTTGAGGAGCCCGCCGGGATCGCCGCGCAGGTCGAGCAGGATCCCCTTCGC
>DAIOGP010000038.1:0-3749 GCA_036745135.1 Solirubrobacteraceae bacterium | reverse complement strand
CCCTGCGGGAGCCCCGCGATCGAGCGCCCGTCGACCGCCACGACCACGTCGCCCGCGCGCATCCCGGCCCGCTGCGCCGGCGTGCCGTTGAACACCTCGCGCACGCGCAGCCCGCGCTTGACCTGCTCGACGCTCAGCCCGACGCCCGAGAACTGGCTGTTCGTCTCGTCCTCGAAGCGCTTGAACGCAGCCGGGTCGAAGTAGCTGGAGTACTGGTCGCGCAGGCTGCGCACGAGCCCCTGCAGCGACGCGCTCGAGAGCTTCGGCACGCTGACCTTGCGGTAGTAGTCGCGATTGATCGTGTCGAGCGCCTCCTGGTAGAGCTGCGCGCCCGAGTCCCCGACGAGCGCGTCGCGGATCGCGCCGGGCAGGTGCTGCGGGTGCCCGCCGAGCCAGATGCCCGCCGCGAGCACGGCGACGAGCGCGACGAGCGCGAGCGGAGCCAGCGAGGGACGAGAGCGGTGGTGCACGGGAAGGGCGCTCGACGGCGCCGTCAGAGCCTAGCTGGCGGCCTGCGTCGGCCCGTCGGGGTCACACGCGCAGGAAGCGGCGCAGCGAGATGCCCGAGCCCATGGCCGAGATCGCGACGCTGGCGGCGATCAGGACCGCGATCAGCAGCCCGAAGTTGATCGTGCTCGGCGCCGCGATCAGCGCGAAGTTGTCCGCGACCGGGTCGATCAGCGCGATCTTGGCGACCGCGAGCAGCAGGATCGCGAGCACGCCGCCGACCGCGCCGAGGATCACGCCCTCGAGCACGAAGGGCCAGCGGATGAACCAGTCGGTCGCGCCGACGAGCTTCATGACCTCGACCTCGCGCCGGCGCGCGAACAGCGAGAGCCGGATCGTGTTCGCGATCAGCAGCGTCGAAGCCGCGATCAGCAGCAGCGCCAGCCCCCCGGCCGTGAGCTTCACGACGCGCGTCGCGATCAGGATCTTGGTCGTCTCGGGCCGCCGCTGGCGGACCTCGTCGATCGCCGGGTCCACGGGCGTGCGCCCGCCGGCGACCGCGGCCGGCGCGAGCGCGTTGCCGATCCCGACGATCGCGTCGGGGTGATCGGGCGTGACGCGGAACGCGTCCGGGAGCGGGTTGCTGGACCCGAGCAACTCGAGCGCGTCGCCGAAGCGCTTGCGTTGCTCGCGGTAGGCCTGGGCCTTGGAGACGAACTGGATCTTCTTCACGTGCGCCGTGCCCTCGATGCGAGCGCGCACGCGCGCGAGGTCGGCGGCGGTCGCGTCGCGCTTCATGTAGACGTTCAGCACCACCTTGCGGCGGATCTCGTTGGCGGCCCCGGTCGTCGCCTGCACGACGGGGATGAAGACGCCGAGCACGAGCATCGTGACGAGCACCGTGGCCAGCGCCGCGAAGCTCGGGACCGCGTTGCGGCGCAGCGAGCGCAGCGCCTCGCGCACGAAGAAGGCCATCAGCCCACCGGCTCCCCGGGCAGGCCGCCCTCGCGGCGCAACCGCGCCGCGAACTCGCCCGTGGACTCCTCGCCGCGCTCGTACAGGCCGGTCGCCTCGTCGCGCACGATGCGACCGCCGCTGAGCTCGATCACGCGGCGGCGCATCCGATCGACCATCGCGTTGTCGTGCGTCGCGACGAGCACCGTGGTGCCCGTGCGGTTGATCCGGTAGAGCAGCTGCATGATCCCGATGCTCGTCGCGGGATCGAGGTTGCCGGTCGGCTCGTCGGCCAGCAGCAGCGGCGGGTGGTTGACGAACGCCCGCGCGACGGACACGCGCTGCTGCTCGCCGCCCGACAGCTGGTCGGGGTAGTTGTGCAGCTTCGTCGAGAGCCCGGTCAGGCGCAGGATGTCGGGCACGCGCGCGCGGATCTCGCGCCGGCCGGCGCCCGTGACCTGCAGCGCGTAGGCGACGTTGTCATAGACCGTTCGGTTGGGCAGGAGCTTGAAGTCCTGGAAGACGACCCCGACGTTGCGCCGGTAGTAGGGGACGCGCTTGTGGTCGATCTCGGCGAGGTCGCGGCCGGCGAGCCGGATCGTGCCCGCGGTCGGCTCGAGCTCCTTGAGCAGCAGGCGGATGATCGTCGACTTGCCCGAGCCGGTCGGGCCGACGAGGAACACGAACTCGCCGCGACGCACCGAGAACGTCGCCGCGTCGAGGCCGACGTCGCCGCCGTCGTACGCCTTGCCGACGCCCCGGAACTCGACGACGGGCCCGGCGAGCGGCGCGGGCGCAGCGTCGCCGTGCGGGCGCACGGCAGCGCCGCGCGGCCGGATCTCTCGTTCGGTTGCGGCCATCGCTGCACCCGAGGGTACCGGTCCGGCTGGCCCGCCGCGCCGCGGCCCGGACCCCGTGCAAGCGCATGTGCAGGGGTTTTCGCGGTCCGTCCGCCCACCCCATCGGCGGGGCGCACGCGCTGTGTAGGCTCCGGGCGATGGCCGAGATCACCGCCACGACGCTCGCGAACGACCTCCCGCTGCACCGCATCGAGGTTCCCGGCACGCGCGCGCTGACCGCGCTCGTCGCGTTCGACGCCGGCGCGCGGACCGAGCGTCCGGAGGAGAACGGCATGGCCCATTTCCTCGAGCACCTCGTCTTCAAGGGCGGCCAGAAGTACCCGACGTATCGCGACGTCAACGAGACCGCCGAGGCGATGGGCGCGCAGCTCAACGCCTACACGAGCCACGACCTCGTGGCGTTCCACATCACGGCCCGGGCCGAGCGGGCACCGGAGGCGATCGACCTGTTGACCGACTTCGTCGGCCGCCCGCACCTCGACGACGCCGAACTCGAGCGCGAGCGCGGCGTCGTGATCCAGGAGATCGCGCGCGCGCAGGACCAGCCGGCGACGGTCGCCGAGTACCTGATCGACCGCGCGGCCTTCGGCGAGCACCCGCTCGGCCGCACCGTGCTGGGCCCGGCCGACCACCTGCGCAGCTTCACGCGCGATGCCGTCGTGTCGTTCCGCGAGCGGCGCTGGGCCGGCGCGCGCGGCGGGGCGTTCGTCGTCGGGAACCTGTCCGCGCTGCCGGCCAACGGCGCCCTCGCGGAGCAGTTCGGTCGCTTCCCGGCGCTCGCGCCATCCGGGCCGGCGGAGCCGGCGCCGGCCTTCGAGCCGCGGACGCTGGTCGAGGCCAAGGACTCCAACCAGTCGCACCTGCGCATGTCCTACCGCCCGCGGATCGACGTGTCGGATCCGAAGCAGCGGGCCGCGCTGCGGATCTACTCGACGCTGCTCGGCGGCTCCATGGGCTCGCGCCTGTTCGACGAGATTCGCGAGCAGCGCGGGCTCGCCTACTCCGTGTACTCGGTGGATCACGCGTTCGCCGACGTGCCGATCCTGCAGCTGTCGGCGGGGCTCGACGCGAGCAAGTGCGTCGAGGCCTACCGGCGCATGCGCGAGATCGTCAGCGAGCTGCGCGACGCGGGCCCGCGCGAGGACGAGGTCACGCGGGCCCGCGCGTACGCCGCGGGCCGCATGGTGCTCGCGTTCGAGAACACCAACGCGGTCGCGCGTCACGCCGCCGCGCAGCGCGTCGTATTCGGCGATCCGATCGACCCGGACCTGGTGATCGCGCAGCTGGACGCCGTCACGCACGACGAGGTCGCGCAGGTCGCGCGCGACGTCGACGACGCGCTCGCCGTCGCGTGCGTCGGACCGCACAGCGCGGACGATTTCGAGTAGCGCCACCGGGGCGGAGCGCGATTGCGAGCCGCCGCGCGAGTCGGGACAATCCACGCGTGGACGCGCTCGACCCGCTCAACCGGCGTGAGCTCGCTCGCTT